>CAWVSO010000101.1:0-3607 GCA_963932585.1 uncultured euryarchaeote | reverse complement strand
GGAAAATATAGGCGATGGGCATGCAAAATAGCAGTGCAAAAATAAATTCTATGATAAAATTTGACACGGGCAGAGATACTCCTCGAATAAATATCCACATTAAACTCAAGAATATACCTAGTATAATCCAAGATTTAGTTTTTTTATTTTGGTTCATTGGAATCCTATTTATTTATTAAAATTCTATTTATTTATTATGGAGAACTGCATCGATATAACCAGAGCTATCCATTGCGGAAAATGCTGCAGAATCTATAAGAGGGGACAATATATCGAATCCCATCCCAAATGCGATTAACAAAATGGTAGAAAATAAAATTAGATATTGTCCAAGAATGGGGAATTTAACAGATGCCACAATTGGGCTTATTTCACCCCAGAAAACCATGTTCCATATACGGGTGAAATATAACAGAGAAAGAAGAGTTCCAATAATAATTATAGAAACAATAAAAGCAGAAGAGTATGGATTTGAAGAGAGAGTATGTGCCGGTATGATTAAAAGATACAATTTACCGAAAAATCCTATGGAAGGTGGAATTCCAATTAAAGAGACCATACAGATTAGGAATGATAATGAAAGTATGGGTGCCCTTTTATGAATTCCGCTTAATTCAGATAGTTCGAGGGATCCAGTTATTTGTTTGATATAACCACTAGTCAGGAATAGTGAAGACTTGGCGATAGAGTGGTTAAGCATAAAAATTATAGTTGCAACTATGGCCAGATGTTTAAACACAGGGAAAAGTGCACCTATTGAAAGGGGAAGAAGTATGAAACCAGCTTGGCTGATACTTGAATAAGCTAATATTCGATCAAGATTGTTTTCTGCAAGGGCTGCCAGACCACCGAATATAATACTGGAAATAGATAAAATAAAAAGTATTGCCCCGAAAAACATCAACATGGAAAAATTCTCGAATAAGATGGAATCCATAGGGAAAATGTCAGAAGGGAGAATAGTAAAGAATATTCGAATCGTTGCATAAATACCAACTTTTTTTGTAATTCCAGATAAAATGGCAGATACTTGAGATGGTGCTGCTTGGTACACTGAAGGAATCCAAAAATGGAATGGAACTAATCCAGATTTTAGAGCGAAGACAATAAATAAAATTAGGAACGGTAGGAAAATGGAAGGTATTGAAATGTTATATAAATCGGGATTTGATAGGCGGTAAGATAAATCAGCCAAATTGAGTGTCCCCGTAATAGCATAAATTCCACCTATTGAAAGTAGCATCAGAGTACCCCCAATGAGATTTAAGAGCACATAGGTGATAGCTGCCCGAGTTTGTTCCATATTGGAATGGATAGTCACCAATATGTAGCTTGATACAAGTGTCACTTCGAACCAAACAAATAGGTTGAACAAGTCTCCGGTTAAGAATGCCCCAGTCACTCCAAAAAGAGTGAAATGAAAAAATGAGTGGTAAGATAAATTTTCATTTTTTAAATGAGATGCTTTAATAGAGTTAAGTAGGATCCCAAGTGCTACGATTGAGGTCATGACCAGCATAATTAGAGAGAGTGAATCTGCTACGAAAGATATCCCATATGGGGCGGGCCAAGAAGAGAATTGATATACCAATGGCCCAGATCTGACAAAACTAGCTAAAAATATGACAGATGATATGTACATAAACACACCCAATAAACTGAAAAATAGTGTTAATTTAATAGATCGTCTGAAAAGTAAAGTCAGAGAAGCAGTTGTTAGCGCTAGAAGTAGAGGTAATGCAGGAGAGTGCTCCGATAGTATCTGAATTAGAGTCATATCTCCCCCCATATTTGATCAAGATCCAATGTGCCACATTCTTCATAAACCCTCAATATGAGTACAAGAGCAAATGCGGTCGTTCCCAAACCAATAACTATTGCCGTGAGAACCAAAGCTTGAACAAGTGGATCGGCCATGATAACATAATTTTCATGGCCCGATATAACAGGGACTTTTCCAGAAATCCCACCCATTGATATGATAAATAAATTCACTGATTGGCTCAATACCACAATTCCCCAGAGAACTTTAAATAAGTCCCTTCTTAAGATCAAAAAAGTACCTATTGAGAATGATAGTGCCATGAATAAGGCTAAAATTAATTGTGACATTTTATTGACTCACCTCGGATAAGATAGATAACAAAGAACCTGTAATTGTGAGGAATACGCCCATGTCAAAAAGAATTGAACTAGATATGTCGAAATGCCCGATTAATGGCAAGTTGGAGAATGTTATGAAAGCTTGTGTAAATAAATTTAATTGGAAAAAAATGGGCAAAATACCAGTTAAAATAATTAAAATTAAACCGAATGAAAGTAAATTTTTCCCGCTGTCTGATAGGTCAATGATGCTTTGAGATGCCCCATGTTTAAATAATTTAGAAAGTTCATCTCGCCCATATACTATGTAAAGCAATGCGACTCCGTTTACGATTAAGACAGATGCTATGAACCCCCCGCCAATTGAATTGTGCCCTTGAATGAAGAGGATGATGGAAGTGATAAAAATCAGAGGTGCGACTATCTTTGCTGCAGTGCGTGTGATGATAGTGGTCACAGGTGCCCTCCGAATTGCCTTGATGAGAGTATAGTTAAAATGGAAAGTGCCGCAAGTACTACAACGGATATTTCACCTAGCGTGTCAAGAGCACGGAAATCGACTAAAATTACGTTGACTATGTTCGAACCGCCCCCATAATCTATTATTATATTTGAAGATTGAATGGTTGGTGAGCTAGCTCGATCGATAAAGAAATTTGATAGTTCTTTAGAAGGGGAAGAGATTGTCGCTACAACGACTGTGAAAAAAACCATAACCCCGACCGATAGAGACAGGAAAATATCTCGAGAAATGCGAGTGGGTGAAAACGTCCCATAATATGCAGGGACCTTTCCAAGAATTATCAAGAAAACCACGAGTAGAAGTGTTTCTACAGTTATTTGTGTCAAAGCCACGTCGGGGGCGCTAGAAAATAAATAGAAGATTGAAACCATAAATCCAAAAAATGATAGAAATAGAACACCCATCACCCTAGACTTTGATTTTATTATTGCTAAAAGTCCCACAATAGATATGAATAAAACTATAATTATTTCTAGTGGAATGGGATTATTTTTGACTAAATTAAGATTGGAATTTAGATACAGAAGAGATGGTATGGTCAACGCGCATGTGGTGCCTAATAGCCACATGATATGAGACCTTAGAGGTAGTTTAGTAGTTTTAATTATTAAGATAGAACCATATGAACTTAAATTGGATAATATACCATTGTATATTTTTGTTAGGTTTAAATTGGGATTAAATGATTTTTGAGATATATTGAATATAACGTCGTATTTATAAAATAGCACCGTCCCAAGAAATATACTTAATAAACTCATTAAAAATTGAGGACTTAGATGGGTTGGGAATCCAACATTTATAATTGGCCCCCCGAGGAGATGGAGAGAATTAGATGGTGAAATTAAAGTTATAGCTTCCATGGGAAATAATGTAATTAAAATTGAAGTGATAACTAGAATTAGAATTGGAAATGTCATTGAAATATGAGGTTTTGGCGCACTTCGATATTCAGATTGTTTTGGTCCAAAAAAGATCATT
>CAWVSO010000100.1:0-3621 GCA_963932585.1 uncultured euryarchaeote | reverse complement strand
GTGGGTGAACACAAAGATGGTTTGCCCAATGGTTACGGGACTATGACATCCTCAAATGGTGACCAATGGACGGGTAACTTCAAAGATGGCCTCAGGCATGGTCAAGGGACTGCGACACTCTCAAATGGTGACCAATATACAGGTGAATGGAAAGAAGGTAAATTTGTAGGGTAAAGCATTAGACGAAAAATTAATTGATTGCAATTACAGCATCGAAGAAAGAAGAACTACGCCTGTGATTATCAGCAAGGTCCCTATAACAAATCCTTTTGTGATTCGTTCGACATCTTTCAATACAATTGCAGCAACTATCGCTGTGAATAAGGGCGCTGTTCCTAGTATAGGATCTGCAACAGAAACTGGAGCTCTAATTAAAGCTTCATAGAGAGTAAACATTGCTAGAAAAACACACACACCGCTTAACCCGAAATTCTGATAACTTTCTCTATTTCCCGCAGCTAGTTTCCTGCCTTTTCCTACTGCCAATCCATATATTCCCACGGCAATTACTGCTGCAAGATCGTTAATAGCGAGAGCTTGTATAGCAGTGATTGCAGCATCTTCCATAAACCCAAATTTTCTAATGACATTCCCGATAGCAAATGCCACTGCTGCAAAAAGAGGAAATACTATGTCACTTCTTTTCCAGCCAGTAATGTTCCCGCTCTTAGATCTTGTTATAAACACAACACCCATCATTATAGAAACCACTCCAATCATTCCCAGCACAGTCATATTTTCTCCAAGCCATACAACTGCCAACAGTACTACAAAAAGAGGGCGAGAATTTGTAATGGTTGCGCAAACACTAGCCCCCATCCGATCGATTCCTTTGTAATAACTAAGCTGCCCCATTGCTGCTGCAATCACTCCTGCAAAAACAAAAAGCAATATTGTGGGAATCGAGATTCCCTCCAACATCTGTTTTCCATTTGAAATAATTATCAGTGCTGTCCAAGCAAGCACAGTCCGAACCACGAGCGTTTGGAATGTGTTTTGCATCCAAGTTCCTCCACTCTCTAGACCCCGTTTTGCGAATATGGGATCAATCCCTCTAAAAAAAGCACATGAAATTGCAAGAACATAAAATTCAATAGAAAGCAATGCCATTCGATGCTAGTCGGAAGTAGTCTTTCAGCATAGACATGCCGATATAGTATTTTTTACTGTAAAATTGTGCCATTTTCTGCGGGCATTGGTTGAGATGTCTTTGTCCACGTATTTTTGGTTGAGTGGTTACAAAAATTATGTCAGTTTGAGAATGACCATATACGATTGTTTTATGGGTTTGTTTAATATGTGCAGTAGGTTGCATTAGATGGGTAAAACCGAACGGCGAAGTTTTCAAGATAGAGGATAAACTGTATGTTATGTCAAGAGTTATTATTCATGAAGCAAGTGCCTCTCATAAGGTTCAAATAGTTGATGAAGAAGGGAATGTCAGAACAAGAGGGATTTGTATGTGTGGCCTGTCATCAAATCTTCCATTTTGCAATGGGACTCATAGAAAAACAGAGGATGAATCAGAGGGAGTATTATACCAATACAATGAAGATATGACACGGGTGGAGTGCTCTATCAACACTGAATAAACACAATAATTAAAATATTTTAAAATAATAATGGTTCAAGAAGAATCAAAAATGCTGAAAGTTTTTGTGTTATTTTCAGGAGGAGCTAGTGGAATTAGATACCTAATTGAGAATGATGTTAACTACAATTCCATATACACAATTGTCGGTGGTTTTTGTGATAATTATGATGCGGAAGGAATAAAATTATTTGAATCTTTGGGGATCCAAGTGTGCATCAATGACATTAGAAAATTCTACGGAGACAGGGGAAAAGAATTAAGAGACATGGATACTAGAAAAGAATACGATTCTAACACTGTTAAAGAAATTTCTCGTTTTAGTCCAGATGTGATTGTAATGTCAGGATATATGTGGATAATTACAAAAGAATTAATAAATTCTTACCGCTTGATCAACATTCACCCGGGGGATCTAACAGTTAAAGATCAGGATGGCAAGAGGAAATATGTAGGATATAGACCAGTATATGATGCCATAATGAATGGAGAAAATAAAACTTGTTCTTCGGTTCATTTTGTAACTGAGGATGTTGATGCAGGCCAAATAATAGTATTATCTAGACGTTTTGATGTCCAGCATAGACTAGTTGAATCTATGGTAGAAGCTGAAGAAGAATTTGCATTGGAATCATATATTAATAAACATCAAGAATGGATGAAATGGGAAGGTGATGGCCCAGCTTTGGCAAAGGCACTTGAACTTATAGGAATTAAAGAGATAGATATTAAAGGTGAGATTTCAGATGGAAAAGATACTGAATTCTATGACTTAGAATCAAATGAATTCTGCAGCTATAGGTGAGTTCTTTATCCGGGTCAAATGCGAAATATGCATATAAATAGAGAATTCAGCGTTGTTGAGTTGAAATCGTTAAATGGCTGGAGGTCATACAACAATGTGAAATGAGTAATGCAGAGGAGGAATATCTCCGTAAAACCGATACTAGCGCTAGGTTTGAATTTAAAAAAGAAGAAAAATCGGCATTTCGTGCAGATAAAGGACTCACAGAAGATACTGTTAGAGTAATTTCAGAAGATAAAGGCGAGCCCGAATGGATGTTGAAAAGAAGACTTCGGGCATTAAAATTTTGGGAGGCTTTACCAATACCGTCAGATTGGCCTGGTCAGCCGGATTTATCAGAGGTTGATATTAATGAAATTATACCATACATTAGACCAGATGTAGAAGTCAGGGGAGGCGTTAAAGATTGGAATGATTTGCCTGATGAAATAAAAGATACATTTGATAAATTAGGCATCCCAGAAGCTGAACGAACATCTCTTGCGGGTGTTGGTGCGCAATATGAATCTGAAATTGTATATCAAAATATGAGTACGGAATGGGAAGAAAAAGGAGTCATATTCATGGATATGGATAGGGCAGTTAGAGAACACCCAGACATAGTTCAGGAGTATTTCATGAACAAATGCGTCCCTCCAAGTGACAACAAATTTGCAGCATTGCATGGAGCTATTTGGTCAGGAGGATCGTTTGTATATGTGCCAGAAGATATAATAGTTGAAATGCCAGTTCAGGCATATTTCCGTATGAATTCAGCTGGTATGGGTCAATTTGAACATACATTGATTATAGCAGAAGCAGGATCTGAAATTCACTACATAGAAGGTTGTTCTGCGCCTCGATACTCAGCTTTCAATCTGCACTCAGGTTGTGTTGAAGTTTTTGTTAAAGAAAATGCACATGTTCAATATTCTACTGTTCAGAATTGGTCGAAAAATACATATAATTTGAACACAAAACGTGCCATCGTAGAAACGCAAGGAAAGATGGAATGGATTTCTGGATCAATGGGATCAAAAGCAACTATGTTGTACCCATGCACGGTGTTGAAAGGAAGAGGTGCAACAGATACACATATGACAATTGCATTTGCAAGTGCTGGTCAAAATATTGATACCGGTGCAAAGGTATACCACAACGCCCCTGACACAAAATCTAGTATAGAATCTAAATCAATTTCAAAGGATGGTGGCAGAACGAATTATAGAGGATTGGTGCATATCTC
>CAWVSO010000099.1:0-3683 GCA_963932585.1 uncultured euryarchaeote | reverse complement strand
CCAAACAATGATTGACTAAATCAAGTCTGCTGGAAAGTGAACTTAGCAAGTCAGGTCCAGTGTTTGTAGCCATGGCACCTAATCTACTATTGAGATTCTATTTCCGTTATAGGAAACATGCATATCTCGTCCCAATACATACCCTTGTTTCCGTGCTAGATTTATATATCCCGATGCACCTTTTATTGTCTGGTGAGCAGGTATGACATGAGTTGGCCTGAGAGTTTTCAGCATCTCATATAGGCCTTCTTGAGAACAGTGTCCTGAGACATGAACGTCATCGTATATTCGGGCCCCCCTCATCTTGAGAAGTGTTTCTGCTCGGTGGCGCTGTCCTTCATTGGTTGGCTCTGGTATGAGACGTGCAGAGAAAATGACTTTGTCTCCCTCACTAAGCTCATAAGGCGTTTCACCCCGGGCCATTCTGGTTAGCATAGCATTTGGCTCTCCTTGATGCCCTGTGACGATAGGAAGGTATTTTTCTTTTCCTTCATTCATTATCCTAGAAAAAGTTCGGTCTACAGATTTCCTATGACCGTACATCCCTAGATCTTTTGGGAATTCAACAAAATTCAATCGCTCTGCAGTTCCTGAGTATTTTTCCATGGACCTCCCTAATAAGACTGGTTGTCTGCCTATATCATGTGCATATTCCACTATGCTGGCTACACGGGCTATGTGACTTGAGAAAGTGGTTGCTACGATCCCGCCTTTATAATCGGACATCGAGTTCATTACATCTTTTAGGTGCCTCTTGGCTACTGCTTCACTAGGAGTCCTCCCCTTCTCATTTGCATTAGTACAATCTTCAATGTAACACAAGACGCCTTCATCGCCTATTTCTTTGAAACGTTTCATATCAATAGGATCCCCTAGGGTGGGTGTGTGATCCATTCGCTTGTCTAAACCATATATGATAGCGCCTTCTGGCGTATGTAGTACGGGATTGATAGCGTCAATGATGGAATGAGTCACATTGACGAATTCTAGATCTAAAGTGTCGCTCAAAGATATTGTCTCTCCAGCTTTGAGAGGAATTAGTTTATTGTTCACTTTGAATTTTTCTTCAGATTGAATCAATTGTCTGACAAGTTCAAGTGTAAAAGGTGTTGCAATTATGGGGGCATTATATCTGTGCGCCAACTTCGTGATTGCACCAATATGATCTAGATGACCATGAGTAGGCACAATGGCTTTTACGTCGCCTGCGAGATTGGACATAACGCGATCGTCGGGGATTGCGCCCATATCAATTAAATCAAGACTGTGCATTCTTTCGGTTTCAACATCATCGTGAAGCAATATTTTTGAAAGATCAAGACCCATGTCAAATATTACTATGTCAGTACCGCAACGGACAGCAGTCATCTGCCGTCCAACTTCTTCGTATCCACCTATGGTGGCTATTTCTATTTCCATATTTAATCCTCCGAGTAGAACCTCCCGAATGAAGTATTGTTTTGAACAATTGGCATGTTACTGCCTCCTATTACATATACTCCAAGGGCGGTTGGACTATCGGTTGGGTTTTTTTAAGTAGTCCAACGTTAAAACAATGCTGAATTTAATTTGAGATTGGGATAGGAGGAAGAAATGAGGGATATCTGTAAATTGTGCAAGTAAGGGATTAATATATAGTAGTCCCAGGATTATTACCTTTTAAAAATTCTTCCAAATTATCCAGATTAAAAATTGAAACTGGCGCAGATATACCCTCTAATTGTTTTATTTTTCCGACCATCCCCCCGGTCACATCAATAAGATTAGGCTCCAAAGGGAGTTTTTCTAGTGGTGTTGATGAAGAAAGGTTGGAGATTACTTTGCCAGATGAATCTAGAACTCCAGGCGTAGAAGTGCAAAAACCGATCCGGGTTGCGGGAAGAGAATTGGAAAGGTTTTGAACGATTTCATCACCGCTAAGGACAGTCATTCCAAGGCCCTCGTTTAAGATTAAATCCCCGTGAATGACAGGTACGAATCCTTCGTTCAAGGCAGAGGATATATGCTGAAATGGGAAATGGAGTACCGAATCGAGATCCCTCCAAGCAACAGATAATGGGTGAATAGGTACTGCAGACAGGCCTACTGAAATTAATGCATTGGTTACGATCTCGCATAAATGTATCATTGAAGAATGAATTTGTGCAGCTTTGATTGAACTATGCGTTCCTTTTGTTATAGTTACCCCGTGTTCGGAAGCAAAGTGGTGACCAAAACTGCCGCCACCATGAACGATTATTAGATTTTTAGGAGCAAAATTAGATATTATTTCTGCCGCTGTGTTAATGGAATCGTAGTTAGGCGTTTCGGGTATATTCTTTTTGGTTATTACACTTCCACCTAGCTTGAGGAGGACTGTCGATTCAGGATTACTCAATGCCTAATCAACCCCTTTCTTGATGTTTTGGCTAGGAATGCTTCTTGACATGTTTTGGTTGATAAAAGGGCTGGAAGAGTAGAGTTAGTAGGGTTTAGAGCAACTATGCAGCCTGCGCCGCCTGCACCAGTTAATTTGGCACCTATTGCACCCGAGTTTCTTGAAGCCCAAACCATATTATCGAGAGATTCAGAAGACACCCCTAAAGTAGTTAGCAATCCGTGATTTAAATTCATTAATTCACCAATAGAACTTATATCGTGATTAGTTAATGCAATTTCTCCAATTCGTGTTAAGTCCCCAATAGAATGGATGATAGAATCCAAAAAAGGATACTTTTCCTTGTTTGACTTGACCATTGCAACTAGTTCTCCTGTGGGCCCAGACCCACCATCATATCCAATTGCAAAAAATAATTCTGAAGAAGAGATAGTTCGGCAGACAGATCCTTCTACGTGTACGGTGCCCCCCATCGTAGAACAAAAGGTATCTGCTCTAGATGCATTGCCTTGAACTATGCACTCTGTGGAATATGCCAAATCTGCAATTTGTTCTAAAGAAAGTATAGCACCATAAGCCCTAGAAACTGCATCGATTGTCGCAACGCATACTGCAGCAGATGACCCTATGCCCGCCCCTATTGGTATGTCGCTTTTGACAGATAATTTGATGCCCTTTGAACTATGTCCTGAATTTTTTAAAGAAAGGTCCACTGCGACAAGAATGTAATGAAGTTTTGGATCAACAGTGGCCAGATTAGATTTGATAGAGTATTCTATAGAAGGGGCATTAAAATTTAGAATATCTGCTTGAGGGGCATCTATGGCGATGTTGTGATCGTTGGACGTAGCACATGTAACATGCACTCGTTTATCGATTGCACAGGGAATAGAAGGCTCACCATACACCACGGCGTGTTCCCCAAAGAGATACACTTTGCCCGGAGCAGATGAAGATGGCATATATTGTATATTAACAGGAGAGAATATAAAAAATACTTTGTTGGCACTACCCAGTATAATGAAAGATTAAAGTTCTATATCGAAATCAGATAGAGATAAATTGGGCGTTATACCTCGTTTATCTAGAGTTTCGTTAGAGAGAAGCCAATATACCATGGAAAGGGCCTTCCTACCTTTGTTATTTGTAGGTATGACCAAATCCACATCACTAGTGGAGTTATTAGAGTCACATAGCGAGATGACAGGGGCCCCGATAGAAACTGCCTCGCTTATTACTTGTGCATCTCCGATAGGGTCAGTGACAACCACTATATCGGGTTCAAGGAAACCAGGATAAGCAGGAT
>CAWVSO010000098.1:0-3710 GCA_963932585.1 uncultured euryarchaeote | reverse complement strand
GTTTTCAAATTTTGGCCATTGTCACCTTCCATATCCTCTATGTCTTTAATTACCTCTCTAGAGTACGTAGATAGAACTATGAGAGAAAAAAGTATTAGAAATAATTCATTTTGAAAAATTCCGGCCCCTATGAATGCTGCAGAACCAAATAGGATGGTACTCCCACCAAGATAAGAGACGATTATATTTCCAATAAATGGTCTGCATTTGAAAAATGGAGTATATAGGATTAAAAGTACGAAATTAGTAACAGCGATTATAATTGCGAAAGTGGGCAATAATAAACAAAAAATAAATGCAATTGAAAAAAGAAATACGCTGAACAGTAAAGCATATGATTTAGATACTAAACCGATTGGAATTGGTCGGTGGGGTGCATTGATTTTATCTATGTCTCTGTCGAAATAATCATTTATCACATTCCCGGCAGTGGTAGCAAAAAATGTGGCAAAGAAAGAACCTACTATCGCGGGCAAATGGTGGAAAAATGCCAAGTAGAGAGAATAATAAGGTGAATATGACATTCCTAGAAAAGCTGTTCCATTTAATTTAAGAGATAATATAAACCCAATTAAAGTTAGCAGGCTTGCAGCAAATGCATTCTTTGGGCGCGATAATTGAATAAAACCATTTAAGAGCTGCATCATTCAACATGATTTCACCTTTGCCAAGGTCTTAAAGTGAGCGATGTTAAGAGAAAATGGATAGAAACTAACACCGTAAGCTTATATTTAGAAAAAATTAAATTAGGCACGTCAAAGATATCTCGCATAATCACCTAGTGTGACGCGAAACTATAGATCTTGACCCAGGGCGCGTAACTCAGCCAGGATAGAGTGGCGGGCTTCGAACCCGTTTGTCGCGCGTTCAAATCGCGTCGCGCTCGTGAAATTAAAAAAACAGTGGAGGGTAAAAATGACATTTAAGGAAGCAGAATTTGGAAATGCAACTAAGGATACACTACCTTTATTTGTAGACTTGTATGAATTGACAATGGCCCAGTGTCATTTGGAAAACGACCACAATGTTGTTGGTACTTTTGACCTTAGTTTTAGAGAACTTCCAGCTGATCGGGGGTATATAATAGCCGCAGGGCTAGAGCAAATAATTGCATACATAGAATCAATTCATTTTAATGAAAATTCTATAGAATTTCTAAAAGGGATTGGATTTGGCGAAAATCTTTGTACATATTTATCTAATTTCAAATTTACAGGAGATATTAGGGCAGTCCCAGAAGGAACCATAGTATTTCAAAATGAACCAATCGTAGAGATAACTGCGCCTATAGTAGAAGCGCAAATTCTAGAAACCATTATGATTAACCAGATTGGATTTCAAAGTCTAGTTGCTACTAAAGCTGCAAGAATACATGATGTCATAAATCGAAACGGCAATGGCCAATCGCTTATAGAATTTGGAACGCGCAGGGCCCATGGAGTGGATGCAGGAATGAAAGCTGCAAGAGCTTCTTATATAGGAGGTTTTGATGGCACATCTAATGTTTCAGCAGGTTATGTTTATGGAATTCCAGTTATGGGGACAATGGCCCACTCATGGATACAAAGTCATGAAACTGAAGAAGATGCGTTCGAATCGTTTATAGAGATATATGGGGAAGAATCGATTCTCTTGATAGATACGTATGACACTATAGAAAGTGCCAAGAAAGTAAAAAAAATTGTTCAGGAAACAGGAGTAAAAATAAAAGGAGTCAGATTGGATTCGGGAGATTTGGTTTCGCTTTCAAAAAAAGTTAAATCAATTATAGAGGATATTGACATATACGTGACATCTGGGCTAGATGAGTACGCCGTTGAGCATTTTTTAAAAAGTGGAGGCATTTCTAGTGGTTTTGGTATTGGCGGTAAGTTAGTAACAAGTTGCGACACACCAGTGGCAGAAATAGTTTATAAACTGGTAGAAATAGAACAGGAGGGGAATAATAAACCGAGTATGAAATTATCAGAAGGAAAAATGACATACCCAGGTAGAAAATGTATAAAAAGAATAATAAAAAATGGCCAATTTAAATACGACATTCTTGCCCTTGAAATGGAAGATATAGAAGGAGAAAATCAAATGATAGAAGTGTACTCGGGGGGAGAGTTGGTGTACGACCTACCTAGTTTAAAAACCATACGGGAACGGACGACAGATTCAATACATTCGTTGAATGAGTGTCATAGAAAAATTAAAAACCCTGAAATGTATGAAGTTGAGGTTAGCAAAAAATTACTTGAATTGATAGAAGAATTTGATGAACACGTAGAGTCATTGGGAAATAAATAGTATGTATATTTACATATGTATTTGAATAAGTAAACGTTTCTATATATGCAAATGTTTAAATATATGCAAACCTAAAACAGCTTGCAGGGGAGAGGAGGATTGTGTTGAAATGGCGCGCACTAGGGCAATAATAACTGAAACAGAAAGGAAATATATTAGCAGAGAAGTTAGAGTTAGTGAGAATAAAAGATATCAGGCCATTTCTAGAGTTCGAGATAGATTAGAGGAGTTGAGACAAGACATATCGTTATTGGAAAAGCACCATCCACAGCTGCTCTCAGAACTTAGAGAGATTGTATATAAAGACGAGTTTGAAGATGACACGAGAATATAAGTAGGAAGAACGCACTATACAGTGTTAGAAAAATGATCAAAGGGATCGTAGATGCAATTCACATAGCTAGTCAGGCTACAGAAAAAGTCACTCCAAGAGAAGAGATTGTAGTTATAAAGGGAAGAGGAATTGAGGGCGATAGGTATTATGAAGGAAAAGGCACATTTTCTAAGAGTAATAGGTATGCAGAAGGGTCGGATACGAATGGGAGAGATCTTACGTTGATAGAAGCAGAAGCGGTGGAGGGGGTACTTAATGAGTATCAAATTGAGATTGAACCAGGAACACATAGACGAAATATAACTACAAGGGGTGTGGCTTTGAATGACCTTGTTGGAAAAAAATTTAGAATTGGAGAAGTGATTTGCAAAGGAATCTGTCTTTGCACCCCTTGCCGCCATATGGAAGCCCTTACTACAAAGGGTGTTATGGAGGCATTAGAAAATAGAGGAGGCCTCCGAGCAGACATACTAGGTGGGGGTGTGATCAAAGTTGGGACGATGATAGAAGAGATAGCCGAGTAGAAAAGAATGGTTTAGCGATTTATTTGTATTTGAATGTAGAAACATTTATACTTTTCTGAGATAGTCATTGACACTATGGCAAATAAAATATTAGCCGATCTTGGATTGAGTCCACTAAACAAATTCTTACTTGTGTATTGGTTCAGTCTGGGTTTCATCGTTCTCGACCAAACTTCATATATTGTAGATGTACCAGCAACGCTTGCTGAATTTGGATCAGTGGCAGCTGCGGTTGACTTGGCTGTTGTAGTAGTAGTTCTGTATGGTGCATATCTCTTATACAACAAGCAAAAAAGAGGTGCGCTAATTGCAATAGCTGCAAATGTAGTGGCAGGGATTTATTGGGTGTTCATCGCCGCACCGGGAGATATTCCACTAGAAGTAGTTGCGATATATATGGTAACATTCATTGTTATGGTAGCAGGTCCAACACTTCTATTCCCAGAAGAATACTCCTAAGAAATAGGATAATTTATCACGGTTTAACATTAAAAACGCAGTAATCTTTATACTTTTCTGAGATAGTCATTGACACTATGGCAAATAAAATATTAGCCGAT
>CAWVSO010000097.1:0-3815 GCA_963932585.1 uncultured euryarchaeote | reverse complement strand
CTTTATATTTTAAATTTATCCCCCTATCAACTGTTATCATTGGTTTCATCATAACTATTTTAATCAAACCATTAACTACCATTTATCCCGAAGATTGGATACTTTTTGTTTTTCTGTTTGCAATCCCCTTTGGTATACTCATCTGGACGCGGTCCAAAGGCACACCTATAGGGCCCCATCGCACCATTGTTAGTTCCATTCCTATATTTTTATCTATCACTACAGGACTCTTTTTAGCACCTTTATTGAATATACCTCCCAAAATTGGGGTTCTATATGTTCTATTTGTTATAACTCCTGCCATACTTTATGCAATCTCCATCTTACTTTCGAACAAAAAAGGGTCCTTGGGTCTACTTTTTCCCATTTTAATCATTGCTCTAATCCTACTAAGTAGAATAATAATGGATGTTGTTGGGGCATCGATCCCACTACCTTGGATAGATCTACAATTCATTACTAGCTCTCCTTCTAGATTCCCTGAAGATGCAGGCTTATTTCCTGCTCTTGTGGGCTCTATTTTCATAGTTCTTCTAGTCGGAATATTTGCTCTGATTTTCGGAATTGGGGCAGCACTTTATCTAGAAGAA
This sequence comes from uncultured euryarchaeote, assembly GCA_963932585.1. GTDB lineage: Archaea > Halobacteriota > Halobacteria > Halobacteriales > Hikarchaeaceae > Hikarchaeum. The sequence goes on along the minus strand of CAWVSO010000097.1, from coordinate 3,225 downwards.
TATGCACCTGTTAATGGGGCAGCGGGCCTTTTGACCAGAATAATTCGTATAAATATATATAATCTAGCCGGGGTACCATCCGTTGTTTATGGTCTATTGGGATTGGCAGTTTTCATAAATTTACTTGGATATGGATTCGGAACTGTAGCTGTCGCCTCAATGACCCTTTCTCTCCTAATACTACCAATTGTTATAATCTCCTCTCAAGAAGCAATCCGGGCAGTACCTGAATCTTTAAGATTGGCTTCTTATGGTCTAGGGGCTACTAAGTGGCAAACCATTAGAACTGTGGTCCTCCCCCAGGCATTAGCAGGTATTCTTACTGGGACTATCTTATCCATGAGCCGTGCACTTGGGGAGACGGCACCACTTCTGATGATAGGTGTCCCAACAACTGTATTCAAAGCTCCATCAGAATTAACAGATAAAGTAAGTGCAATGCCTCTCCAAGTTTTCAACTGGGCATTTTCAGCAAAACCAGATCTCCGTGGAGGAGTTGCAGCAGCAGGAATCATTTTACTTTTATTTGTCCTATTGTCCATGAATGCAATTGCAATTTTGTTGAGAAATAAATACCAAACAGAGAAGTAACATAAGTAAACATTTCCAATGGACACGCACAAAAAAACCAAAACCATGAGCAAAAAACTAGATACAAATGGCTCGGACCATTCGAAAAAAAATCAGACAACTACTGTTGGCATTTCCGAACCGATCATTACTAGCAATAATCTCACGGTTAGGTATGGCAATGACATAGCTATAGAAAATGTTAATATAGAAATACCTCTGAAAAAAGTCACTGCTATTATAGGGCCATCTGGATGTGGAAAATCCACTTTTCTCAGGTGTATCAACAGGATGAACGATTTAATTCCAGATGTATCTATAGAAGGGAATTTATTTCTCGGAACTAAAGATATATACGCCGAAAATGTCGATCCAGTTCTTCTACGAAGAATCGTTGGAATGGTTTTCCAATCTCCCAACCCATTCCCCAAATCCATATATGACAATGTCGCGTATGGTCTAAAAATTCAGGGCAAAACTGATAACATGGATGAGGTAGTAAAATCAGCACTCAAACGCGCCGCTCTTTGGAATGAAGTTTCTGATAGATTAAATGAGAAAGCAACATCTCTTTCCGGGGGGCAACAACAACGCCTCTGCATAGCGAGAACCATCGCAGTAGATCCCGAAGTTATCTTGATGGATGAACCTGCAAGTTCATTAGACCCTATTGCAACTTCTCAAATAGAAGATTTAATCCAAGAATTGGCTAAAGACTACACAGTAGTCATAGTAACTCATAACATGCAACAAGCTGCTAGAATATCCGATAAAACTGCAGTTTTTCTAACTGGTGGAAAGCTAATTGAATTCGATGAAACGAAGAATATTTTTGAGAATCCAGAAAATTCTGAAGTAGAAGATTATATTACAGGAAAATTCGGATAAAATAGAACAAAACCAAAACCATTTTTTGGATTGTCTCACACAATGTATCTAAAGTTTGAGAAAAAACTCTTATACGTTATGAGGGCTTCGTCTCGACTATACTATGCCAGATGGAACTAGTAGCAAAGGAAAAAAGAACAAGACAATTCATGTTAAATGCCGAAGATGTGGTGTTGCATCGTACCATATTAAAAAAAGTGTCTGTTCTAGTTGTGGATTCGGAAAATCTGCAAAAATGCGATCCTATTCCTGGCAAGGCATGTCTGGTGACAAAGGATCTGTACAATAATACCTTAATAGAACTTTATTGAAAATCACACAATGTTAGCATTCATTTAGAAATTTTATGCCCGAAAAAACATCTACTTCTCTTGGATGTTCAATTGCTAGTGGAATGACAGAAAAATGCGGTGTTGTTGGAATATCTATAAATAAAGCTGTGGCACTTCCACTCTACTATTCTTTATATGCATTGCAACATAGAGGTCAGGAATCTGCAGGAATTGTAACTCATGATGGCTTCCAACAACATAGCCATGTAGAAATGGGTCTAGTGGGCGATGCAATCAAAAAAGAAGATCTAGAAAAATTAAAAGGAACGGTAGGCATTGGGCATGTGCGCTATCCAACAGAAGGTAGTTTAAATAAACAATGCGCGCAGCCATTTTCTGTATCTTTTAGAGGGGGATCATTAGCTCTAAGTCACAATGGAAATTTGATAAATTCTGAAGATTTGCGCTCCCAATTAGAAGAGTTTGGTCATACATTCATTTCCGATGGGGACACAGAAGTTATGACTCACGAGCTAGCACGAAATTTACTATCTTCAGATCGGGTTACTTCGGTTCATCAAACCATGAAAAAAATACATGGGTCTTATTCACTTGTCATAATGCAAGATGACACCGTAATGGGTTTAAGAGACCCTCTCGGTAACCGCCCTTTGTGCATAGGGAAACTTGATGGTGGCTACGTTATCGCTTCAGAAAGTTGTGTCATAGATACCTTAGGGGGTGAACTTCTGCGCGATGTATCTCCCGGAGAACTAATTATTCTTCATCCAAATGGATCTGGAATTGAATCTCATCAACTTACAGAATTAGATCACTCTGCTCATTGTTTTTTCGAATATATTTATTTCTCCCGTCCCGACAGCATAATAGACAAAAGACTAGTTTACGATGTACGCTGTGAACTGGGAAAGAAGTTGTGGGAAGATGTGGGGGTTAAAACAGACATAGTCATGCCAGTCCCAGATTCTGGAAGGGCTTATGCTTTAGGCTACGCAGAAGCCGCTGCAGAAGAAAATGTGAATATTCGACTTGCAGAGGGTTTGATGAAAAATAGATATATCGGGAGGACATTTATTATGCCAGATCAGGATTCAAGAGAGCGCGCTGTTAGGCTAAAACTGAACCCAATTAAAAGCACTGTTTCTGGAAAATCCATAACACTTATAGATGATAGTATTGTTCGAGGCACTACTTCAAAATTACTCATCAAATTACTTCGAGATCACCAAGTAAGCGAGGTTCACTTGAGAATCGGATCTCCTCAGATAATTTCACCATGTTATATGGGGATAAATATGGCAAATAGAGATGAATTAATAGCATCGGGAAAGACCTTGGATGAAATTAAAGACTTTTTAGGCGCAGATTCTGTTGCATATCTACCAATAGATTCCATTGCAGAAGTGATTGGAAAATCTAAAAAAGACCTTTGTCTAGGTTGTGTCACTGAAAAGTATCCTTATGACATCGAAGG
>CAWVSO010000096.1:0-3840 GCA_963932585.1 uncultured euryarchaeote | reverse complement strand
GAAATAAAAACAGTCCCCTTGGACGTTTCAAATGGTTTTTCCCCAGACCTCAAGCTATTTGAAAATACGATGAGCAAAAATACAGAAATGATGTTGCTTAATTCCCCTTCAAATCCAACGGGTTGCGTATTAAAAAATTCAGAAATATCAGAATTGGTTGGAATTGCAGACGTAAATGAGACTACAATTGTTTCAGATGAAGTTTATCATGGGATAGATTACGAAACTAAAACCCATACAATTTTAGAGCACACAGATGATGCTTTTGTGGTAGATGGGTTTTCAAAAAGATTTGCTATGACTGGATGGAGATTGGGGTGGGTGGTCTGTCCTCCAAAATATATTGATGTGGTGAATAAATTGACCCAGAATTTGGTCATATGCGCAACAAATTTTGTTCAGGATGCAGGAATTGCTGCATTGGACATGTCGGATGAATTTGTACCGCGAATGAGAGACATATATCGTGAAAGAAGAGACACAATTGTACATGAGATTGAAAAGATAGGAATTGGAATGGGATACGTCCCAGAAGGCGCATATTATCTCTTGGTAGATGTCAGTGAATTCGGAGATGCATTTGAAATCTCAAATAGACTATTGGATGAAGCAGGAGTTGCAACTACACCTGCCCCTGATTTTGGTAAATCGGTGGAAAACTGCCTCAGACTTTCGTATGGATCAACTGGAACAGACAATTTAAGGGAAGCCGTTAGTAGAATAGAAGAGTTTATAGAATCTATTTAAAATTCAATATTGGATCAAACTTGGCATAGCTATTTTAAGTGTGCCGTCTTTGTACGTAATCGAACGACCTCTCCCAGGGATAGTTTTTGTCTGAGTACCTATATGCCAAAGGTTCTTTTGGCATTGCCCCAAGAGATATTTTTTCTTGCTGGTAAGAAGGCCTATCATCGATTAAATATCGCCCAGTGAGGATTTCCCCTTCGTTCAAAAGAGATTCTGCTTCATATATCATGTTGGCTGCTTGTACTTTATTTCGAGGGTCGAAATTATACTTTTCAGATTTTTGTATGTCCACATACGGTATGTATTGACGCGCGTCTTTGTTCCAGGTAGGGCATTGGGTCAAGAAATCTATGTGAGAAAAGCCTTCGTGCAAGATTGCTTCGACAAGTATATCTTTTGCTTGAGAAGGATTCACCGCAGAAGTTCTAGCAATATAAGATGCCCCTGCTGCTAGGCCCAAGGATAATGGTTTTATTGGATTTTTTGCACTTCCCAAAGGTTGTTCTTTTGATTTATGACCCTTAAATGCTGTTGGAGATGCTTGGCCCTTTGTTAGTCCAAATACCTCGTTGTTGAATACAATATAAACTATGTCATGGTTTTCTCGTGCTGTGTGCATGAAATGATTTCCCCCAATGCCATAACCGTCCCCGTCTCCCCCTGCAGCTATAACCAACAAATCAGGGTTTGCAAGCTTTGCTGCCCGGGCTATGGGGAGAGAACGCCCATGAAGGGAGTGGAATCCATAGCATTCGAAATAACTGCTTATTTTGCTAGAACAGCCCACTCCAGTTACAAGAAGAACTTCTTCGGGTGACCTGCCAACTTCAGATACGGCTTTCTTCAAAGCATTTAGAACTGCAAAATCACCACATCCAGGACACCAAGTTGGTTGAGGTTCTATCTCGGGTGTGAATTCATTTGCATTAACTTCTCTGTTTTCGCCTATTGCGCTAAAAGTACTCATATTATTTATCACCAGTTAGTATTTTTTTATTGAACCCATCGACTATTTCAGCGGGTTCGAATGGGTTACCATCATATTTGAGAAGACCATATAGAATATCTCCATAGGATCCAAGTTGACGTTTTACTAGGCCTTGGAACTGCCCAGTTGCATTCATTTCAACCACAAGGACTTTTGAAACGCTTTGAATAAATGAAGATACTTCGTCGATTGGGAACGGTGCTATATCACTTACTGAGAGAGATTTTACCAAGGAAGGGGATGAAGAATTAAGCCTATCAACGGACTCTTCGACAGTACCTTTGTTTGAACCCCATGTTAGAATCCCATAAGTTGAATCGATAGGACCATATGGAGTATTATTGGACATTTCTTGAGAATCTAAACGGGTACGGATAGCTTTTAGTTTGCTGAGACGCCTATTGACTTGGAGCACCCTATTGACAGGATCTTCGGATATATGACCTTCGGGGGTGTGTTCATTTCCAGAAGCATGAAAACGACCGTTTTTTTGACCAGGTATTGACCGGAGTGAAACTCCCTCTGGTGCTTCGTAGCCATAACGGTGGTATTTCCCAGATGGATGGTGAGGTGCATCGACTAAATCGATTTCTTCAATTGTTCCTGGCATGGAGGGATTTGGGTCACGGTCGAAAAGACTCAAGGGCAAATTTCTTAATTCCCCGCCTAATTTTTGATCATATAAAAGGATCACAGGGATGTTATACCCATACGCCAATTCAAATGCCAATCTGGTTTGTTCATACGCTTCTACAGGGTCACCGGGAGCTAGAACAACCCTATTAGAATCTCCTTGACTAGTGTAGAGGACATGGTCCAGATCTGCTTGTTCGGTTTTTGTTGGCATTCCTGTTGCAGGACCAGCTCGTTGGGCTTCTAGAAGCACAAGTGGTGCCTCCACCATTTCTGCCAATCCAAGTGGCTCTGACATTAAAGAAAATCCGCCTCCTGCAGATCCTGACATCGCTTTTACACCCGCATGAGATGCCCCTATTGCAAGTGCCGCGGCTGCAATTTCATCTTCTACTTGTTCGGAAATTCCTCCAAGATCTGGTAGAATTCCACACATTATTGTGAATGCCGCCGTCCAAGGTGTCATAGGGTATCCAGAAATGAATCGGCACCCCTCGTCCATTGCCCCATATGCTATTGCATGGCTTCCAGAAACCAATGCCTGAGGTTCTGAATGGACCCCCGAGGGGAAACGAAGGTCATGAGTGAATTCAAAATCGTTGATGATCATTGAATGTGCATTCCGAAGGACTGTTAAGTTTTGTTCGAAAATGCTGCCTTTCATGGCATGTTTCATTAGTTTTTCTATGTGACCGAGATCCATTTCCAATAGTGCTGCTGTTGCCCCTATCCCTGCAGTGTTACGCATTATATCACGACCTTCTGCTTTTGCTATGGCACGCAGATCCATAGGATACACATGCCAGTTGTTTTCAGATACAAGTTCCGAAAAATTGGGAACGTCTTCTATGTCTATAACTCCAGTGTCATATACAATGACACCTCCAGGATGCAAGTCATATAGGTTTTCAGTTAGGGGTTTTATCCTTTCGTTTCCGTAATAAGCAGTGTCCACTTTTTGATTTCTTCCAAATGAATCACCTAGTGCAAGTAGGAAATTGAACCCATCACCACGGGATTTTACTTCGGTCGGTCCAGCGCGTATTTCTGCATACGTATGACCACCACGAATTCTAGATGGGTAGTGCCTATGGGTAAATATATTCAACCCTGATCTCATAACCGCTTTTGCAAAATTTTCACGAGTGGACACGATTCCATCCCCCGATCCACCAGAAATACGCCAAATAAGTTCAGATTCAATCATGGTAATTACTAAACGTGGTTAGAACTTGATATTTAAAAGAGTTGTTTCTAATTGCGGTAGAATAATCATTATAAATAAAAACGCGAATATTTGGAAATATGGTTCAATCTACAGAATTTGAAACAGAGTTATCTGAATGTTGTTTTCGGACCAATGCCCCAACGTTATTGATTATATTTTGGCAAACATTTTGTAAATCTTTTTGAGCTATAGAGTCAGGATTCAGCACTGCTGGAAATCCCTCATCAGTCCCTTTCCGAAT
>CAWVSO010000095.1:0-3851 GCA_963932585.1 uncultured euryarchaeote | reverse complement strand
AGATGAAAAATGGCTATACGAATAGGACTTTTTTTACTTTATTTAATTTTATAATTACTTTAGTCTGCTATTGACTCAATAATTCCATTATCTAGGTCCTCTTCAATAGATCTTGTAGCAATAACCATATTCTGCATCTTTTTATATGCGACTTCACGAGGCAATAGTTTCATACCACAATCTGGACTGATGGTCAATCTAGATGGCGGGACTATTTCTAAACCTTTTGCAATACGATTTTTTATTTCTTCCACCGATTCAATTCTTGAATCATGAACATCGATCACACCGAAGCCGATATCTTTTGTAAATGGGACTTGTTTAAAAACATCTAGTTGGTTGTAGTTCCCATTTGCTAGTTCAACATCAAACTCATCCACCGGGTAATCTATTATCTCTGGAAATATTCTTGAATAATCTCCATAGCATACATGAAGTCCAATTAGAACATCTTTGGATATTTTTTTAGTTATTGTATCTAGACATTCTCTAACAACCCTATGATCTTCTGGAGTTGTTGCAAGCGCAGGTTCATCTATTTGTATGTATCGGGCACCTGCAGAAACTAAGTTCTTTATTTCTTTGTTAACTAGTTTAGCAAGATCATATGCCAATTCTTCTTCTTCTTTATAGAATTCATTAAAGCTCCAATTTGCTAGTGTGTATGGGCCAGTTATTGGGACTTTTATTGGCCTTTCTGCAATTTTTTTATTAAATTTATATTCTTCCGTTAACCAAGATTCGCCATAAGTGACCTTTTCAACCACAGACGGCTTGTCAAAATAATTGTGCCCCCAAACTTTAACTGGACCATTAAACTCATATCCACCTATTCGTTCTGCAAAATATTCGATCATCTCATTTCTTCTCATTTCTCCATCTGAAACCACATCAAGACCTATGTTTTCATGTTCTTTTATCATAATAGCGGATGCATCCTTCTTAGCCTCCAAATACCTCTCATGAGAAATCCTGTCTGACTTAGTCCTATATGCTTCACGCTCGTTTTGAAGCCATTTTGGTTTGGGGTATGATCCAACAACGGTTGTTATCAAAAAATGCTCGTGTGGGTGATTTTTCGGGCGAAACTGTGACCTATTATTCCTCATAAAATTTTCCCTCCTTTAACTGCCAATCCTAAAACTTTTAGTTTTTCTACAAATACGCTCTCAGGCAAGTAGAACAATTCGGTATTGGGCGATATTAATAGATTTTCAATCCCTCCTCTGTAATCATCCACTTTGCCAATTATGTTTTTAATTTCGTTCACAGATTCAATTGAAGTATTTTGTCCGTCTACCGCCCCTAATGTTACCGTTTTTGGAGTCCCAAACTCATTCATTAAATCTATGTTTTTTTCAGAGGCATTAACAAAATCGTATCCTATTCCAATGTCTAAATCTAGAATTTCTCCATACATTTGTTCTCCAATAGATCCCCAATAAGTCTGAATAATTATTTCACCATTCACCTCTGAATTTATCTTATCTAATATTTCTGAAATAATTTTTATCTGGTTCTTTTCTGGAGGGTCAAAGGCCAATGAGGGTTCCAACATAGTCAAATATTCAAAATCTGGAAACTGGTTTATTTCATGGGCCAAAAAATTACCAATTGCTTCAATAAATTTTTCATCGGATCCATAATATTCATCAGTTGCAAGCTTGGATAGGGTATAAATACCTGGGATAATTGCATGCGGAAACTCAATTAAATCTTTTGTCTTTTTCAATTCATTTCCAATATCTCCATTAACTGTGAGTTCTCCTTTGACAACAACATCTCTGTAGAAATTATTATTGTCGTAATATCTAACTAGGCCTCTTGTCTCAACAGATTCATGAACAATAAGTGGGTGGGCCAACATATCGTCCCAGCGAAGTTGGCCTTCGACAATTAGGTCTAAACCGGCATTCTGTTGTTCTCCAATTATAAACTCCCTTGCAGAATCATAAATCGAATTGATCAATGGATTTTCATTGCCACTAATTAGGCCCTCTCTTTGGTGCCCTTTCAATTCCGAAAGTTCAGATTTAACCCAATCGGGAAGTGGGTATAAACCCAAAGTTGTTGAAAAAATACTAACCATAATAACCTAATACTATTATGCGAGTTAATTACTATTTCTAATCACAAATATGTATTATAAAGCATATTGATCTATATCTGCAAAAATCATTTTTTTCAATTTATAGCTTCTAAAAATGCCAAAATTTCCTAAAACTGACTCTGGGTAGCTGTTAAAAAATTAATTTTTAATTTTGAATCAATCTCAGCACAACTAACTTTTCCGAATGATAGCTATCTTCTGCAATAGTGTCGGCCAAAAATCCCTTTGACGCTGCGTATTCTTTTACTTTTTGGATTCCAGTTTCGGTACTAACTAGTAAAAATACACTTCCCTCTGAAGTTAATATTCGTTTTACATCATTAAGAAATATCTCGATTATTTCCCTTCCAGTTTCGCCCCCAATGGTCGCCAAATCAAACCATTTCTCAAATTTTTTCCCGTCATTGGGCAAATAAGGAGGATTAAAAGCAACTATGTCAAAAGAATTTTCCTTAAATGCATTTAACAAATCACACATAACTGCCTCGCCCGAATTCAAAATAGCTTGCCTACATGCTTCTGCATTAATGTCTGATGAAATTATTCTAGAACACTTACCTTTCATTTTCAACGAAATATATCCAGACCCTGTACCAACGTCAAGAAAGATGTCACTCTCCTTTATATTATGTAAAACGGCATTGGCCAATAAACTTGAATCTTCTGCGGGCGGGTAATATCCATTCATTGCTTTTCTGCCCTTTCAATTTCAAATATTTTGTCAGTTAATTCTGCGAAATTTTCTGGGGTCAATTCTCCAGGTCTAGAGTCCATCATCCACTTTTCTGCAACGCTTATTATTTCATGTGGGTATTTAAATTTAGTAATATGGGTAGTATTTTTGATGGCATTGGACATTTTTTTACGCCTCTGTGTAAATGCTGCAGTTACCAGTGCGAAAAAAAGATTTTCGTCCACAATTTCATAATTTGGTTCATGTGGCACAGATCTAATTATTGCACTTTCAACTGCTGGGTGAACATTAAATGCAGTTGGCGAGACACACTCTAAAACTTCTATTTTGGCATAGTGATTGGAAGTAATGGATAATCGTCCATACTCTGGTGTATTAGGACGGGCCACCAATCTTTGGGCAAATTCTTTTTGCACCATTAAAATCAAGGGGATTTTTCTTGGCAATAAATTGAACAAAATCTGACTAGATTTTTCATATGGGAGATTTGAAATGGAACTATCGCAAACTGGAACTTCAATTTTCATGAAATCTCCTTGAACTAAATTAAGTTTCTTAGATTTAATCTCATATTCAAATTCGTTTGTTAAAAAATTTACTAGGTAGGGGTCTATTTCAACGGCCGTAACTTGTTTTGAAATTTCTATAAGTTTATGTGTTAAGTTCCCTATCCCTGGGCCAATTTCAAGCACATGTCCCCTACCCAATTCACACGCATACCCTTGGAGCCTATCTAATACACCTTCATCTGTTATGAAATATTGGTCTAATTTTTGATTTCCTTTTGTTTTTGCCCTTTTAAGTAAGGATAGTGGGTCCCTATGCATGCTTTAATTTAGTTTCTTACAACGAACAATGGATACTTCAAATTTGTATCTTTAAGTTCGTCCATGATCCTCTTAAAGATAATTTCCTGCGGGTTATATAAACCACCCACTCTGTCAATCAGGTCATCAAAATTCTCAAATTTATTTTTCTTCCTTTCTTGGAGTATTTTATCGCGGAGTTTTCCTCCCACACCTGGGAGTAAATTCAATTGATGCAAAC
>CAWVSO010000094.1:0-3855 GCA_963932585.1 uncultured euryarchaeote | reverse complement strand
AATACTCCAGCATATGCCAACTCTAGGCGCTGCCCCCACATCTCTTTACGGAGATGAGGTGGGGTAACAGCGTATCCCAAAATCGTGCTGACGAATTCTTCACCTAAGTCGCCTGCTCCATCGGGGTCTGGAAAGATGCCAATTCTGTCGACTTTAAATATGGTAGCAGCTCGTGCTATATATCCAATTTTTCTAGTCGCCATTCGCATATCTCCAGCCTCTCTGGCTAGCGAAGTAGGTATGAGAACTGTTCGAGTCATTACTGAGTCTTGGTTTGCATACCACTAGACTGTAGCGATAATTTCAGATCCCTGTCCGTATAAGCATCGCGCTTTGGTACACGCCATGTGCCGCAGTCGCATGGAAAGTGTATTTTGAAAGGATTGAAGATGGCGTTTGTTTTAATTTATTAATGTTGTCTTGTAGGAAACTAATACCTGAAGAAGCATGTGAAAGAAGTAATAAACATCATAAGGTTTTTATGTATGACGAATCGGATTTCTTCTACTGGCGATAGTAGTGTAGTGGTATCACGTGACCTTGCCAAGGTCGCAACCCGGGTTCGAATCCCGGCTTTCGCACTTCAATTGGATGTTCAGTTGGGGCGATGAAATGGCTCAGTGAATCGGATTTTAGTTGGTTTTTTAGAGGTTTAATTTTCGCGTATATGCGAATGATTTGGTTGAATATATAGAAGTTAGTTTCTTATTAGAGAATGTAAAATGAGATCTATTTCTTAGTTATCAATGTCCTTCTGTGGAAAATGTAAGCTATGACAACGTAAGGAAAAAGAAAAGCTGATGCATAGTAAATTAAACGGATGTTATTTTCTGATAGTGTCCTGTTTAGAATTTTTGCTTGGAAGATAATTTTATGGACATCATGTAAATATTTCATATCTAGATAGATTAGAACGGCGATGAAAAATCCCAAAATATACTGAAATCTTTGTGGAGAGAAATTTTGAGATGGGCTACTTGAATTGATTGTTGTTAGGGCGATAGTAGATCCTACAAAAAAGATTAGGATTAGATATAAATATTTGTTAGAAACTGGTGTTGTTCTTTTCATGTGTGGTGTTTTTTCGGAGAAGGAGACATATATATGTTGTAGATATAAAACGTGTTAGATGGAAAATAATAAAATTAGTATCGGAGGATTTTATAAAAAGAGAAGGAAAGAAATTTCGAAGGATGGAAACTCAATTCCAATTAGTTTTGAATCGTTAGAACGAGTAGCTAAAGAAAAACTCAAGACAGGACCGTATGGATATACTGCAGGTGGTGCAGGGGCAGAAATGACTATGAAATCTAACAGGAGAGAACTTGATAATTACCATATTGTTCCGCGAATATTAAGAGATGTATCCGTAATAGATATGAGAATTCAGTTGTTTGGAAAAATGCACCAAACTCCATTGATTTTGGCACCTATTGGATCTCAGAGGATGTATCACCCAGATGGAGAGTTGGCCACAGCTAGGGCGGCTATGAGACAAAAAGTCCCTATAACCCTGAGTACCTGGTCATCCACGCCTTTGGAAATTGTTGCAGATGCGATGGGAGAGGTAGCTAAATTTTTTCAATTATATTGGTTAAATGATTGGGAAGTTACTGCTAGTTTTGCATCTAGAGCTGAAAAGGCCGGGTATGATGCCATTTTTATTACATTGGATAGCCAAGGGCCACCATGGCAGCCAAGATCTATGGAGGCAAATTATAGTATAAATAGCGAGTGGTCTACTGACAAAGATGCACCTAAGGCCATATTTCTTTCAGATCCTGTGGTAGCAGAAGCACTTGGTATTGATGAAAATATGTGGAATTCTCCTGAAGAAAGTACAATAAAACAGATAAAATCTAAATATAAATACAATACAAGTCTCACATGGGAAAGTATAGGAAAAATCAGAGAAGTTGTTGATATACCTATTGTTTTAAAAGGAGTTTTGCACCCAGAGGATGCAGAAAAAGCGCTTGATATAGGAGTAGAAGGAATAATAGTATCCACCCACGGGGGTAGGAGAATTGATGGCGCCATAGGAGCTGCAAGGGCTTTGCCTGAAATTTCGAAGAAGATAAATGGAGAAATTCCAATTATATTCGATAGCGGAGTGAGGACAGGTGCAGATGTATTTAAAGCAATAGCTTTGGGAGCTACGGCTGTTCAAATCGGAAGACCATACGCGTACGGATTGGCAGTTTCTGGCGAGCAAGGGGTATATGAAGTGATTGGGAACACACTTGCTGAATTTGAGAGCACAATGGGTGTTGCAGGACATAATAACATAGAAAAGATTCAGAAAGCTGAATCTCTGATTCATGATTGAAAACTATTTGGAGTTTGAAATTTTAATTACGGAAGACATTTAAAGCATTTCTAGATCTTTTTGCCGCCTCCCCCGCTGCTTTGTCGAATGACTTTTCCTCGCCTGCAAAAAGAATGTTTCTTGAAGAACTAACTAGACCTGCCCCCTGAGAAGATAAACAATTTTTTGCTGCAGATTCTAAATCACCTTTTTGATTCCCGATCCCAGGGACAAGAAATGGTAAATCTGGAGTTATATCTCTTAATCGTTGTAACTCATCGGGATGTGTTGCGCCCACTACTAGACCCACATTGTTGTTTTCGTTCCATTCATTTGCTAGTTTAGCAACGTGTTCATATAGAGGTATTCCAGTGGACAGTATTAGATTTTGAATATCAGATCCGCCAGAATTTGAAGTTTTACAAAGGACAAATATTCCTGCTTTGGTTCGGGAAAGAAAAGGACTGAGAGAGTCCAGTCCCATATAAGGATTAACAGTTATTGCATCTGCCATATCTAACAATTTTGCATAATGACGCGCAGTATTCCCTATATCTGCCCTTTTTGCATCTAGGATTACAGGTATTCCCTTTCCACGGGAATAGGCTATTGTTTCTACCAGAGATTTCCATCCGAATTCGGTTTCATAGAAAGCTAAGTTTGGTTTGTATGCTGCAGCGTATTGATGGGTTGCGTCGATTATACGTCGATTGAAACTCCACTGGGGGAGATCTTCTTCTTGAAGATGAGTAGGTATTTTAGCAGGATCTGAATCAAGTCCCACACATAAGATACTATCTATCGAATTGATTCGATTGGAGAGTTGCTCGAAGAAAGTCATTTAATCAATAGTGTACCTCACGGGGTAGAAATATATCGGAGTGAGTTGGTAGATGCAATGGGAAATATACTTATGAAATAGAAATAGAGTTGAGTTTTTATGCCGGAGAGTCCGACCGCTTCATTTTAATATATTGCGGGTTACGATTGTTGTATGCAATTTCAGGGTCGCTCTAGAAGAACAAAAACAGGAGGACGATTAAGTTCTTTCCGTAAAAAGAGAAAAGCAGAGCTTGGTCGTTTGCCAGCTAATACCAATATTGGAACACCAAGAAGACAAGAAATAGATGCACGAGGGAATAAGGGAAAGATCAGAGCTCTTTCAATCGATGAGGTTACAGTATCTAAAGGAGGAAAATCCATTCTTGCAACAATTGAAAATGTAGTTTCTAATTCGGCTAATTTGAATTATGTTCGTCGAAATGTTATTACCAAGGGTGCGGTTATTGAAACAAGTGAAGGACTAGCTAGAGTAACTTCTAGACCAGGGCAAACTGGACAGGTAAATGCTGTGCTAGTTGAAGAAGAAGGATTATAAATTCTAGGTTGAGAAGTATTAGGAAGAGATCTTGTGAAAGAAGAAGTAGATCTTAAATCTGAGAAATATGAAAAGCATCGAGAGGCTGGAAGAATATTATCGATAACTCTTGCTGAAACTGTTAAAATGGTTGATGTGGGCATAACTCATTTGGAGGTAGTAGAATTTG
>CAWVSO010000093.1:0-3874 GCA_963932585.1 uncultured euryarchaeote | reverse complement strand
GGTGGCAGCATGCGCCTCGCTGGGCTGTCTTTCGATGCTTTCACCGCCACAGTTCTAGCTTTAACTGTTGGTCTTGGTGTGGATTACTCTGTTCATGTAGTGCATAGATTCGTCGATGAATACGATTCAACCGGGGATGTTTTTCAGTCTCTAACTCGGACATTACAAGGGGCTGGAGGTGCCCTGACTGGGAGCATGTTAACAACTGTATTTGGCATCGGAGCACTTTATCTAGCAGTTTTTCCTGCCATTGGTTCCTTTGGACTTTTAACTGCATTAAGTGTCTTTTATGCGTACCTGTCTTCTATTCTTGTTCTTCCATCAGTACTAGTGCTGTGGACAAAACTAACTCCGTAGTCAGTCTCGTTTCAGGAAGGTGGATTTAATAGCATAGACGCCGGCGTTCGACTATGGAACGCGTGGATGTAGCTGTTATTGGAGGTGGGCCTGCGGGTGCAGTTGCAGCTCAACACTCTGCAAGCAACGGCGCGAAAACAGTTCTATTTGAAAAAGGCGTCCCACGCGAAGACCGAAAAACAATTGGACCTGATTCTACAGATGCAGCTGGGATTCTAGATTATTGGGTGGATCTAATGGAGATAGATCCTTCTACTTTCCCCGAAGGAATTCTTCTCAGACATTTAGATTGTGCCGAATTCATTTCTCCATCTGAGAGTGTTTGTTTATACAAAACTGGAATAAAATCATCATATCCTCATTTCGGGTATACTTATAACCGAACAAAATTTGATGATTGGATGCTTGAAAATGCTACTATTGCAGGCGCAGATTGCAGAATTGGAGATACTGTCAAAGAAGTAATAGCTTCAAAAAATGGACCTCATGAATTACTCCTGCGCAATGGGGATTCTATATTAGCAACCAATTTGATTTTATCAGATGGTCCTCAACGCAGCATAACTCTAAATTTATTAAATCAATTTTTACCGCAGGGAGTTGCAACAGCTGCTCTTGGAACCACTGTGGCCAATCACATAGCATACCAAGAATACAGGGAAATGCCAATGGATCTATTCGAACCAAATAAAATTAAATTTTGGTGGGGCTATATACCTGGTCACACAGCTTACCCCTGGGTTTTTCCAAATGACGGCAACACTGCTCGAATCGGAGTAACAATGCCAATAGGAATGGATTTAGATTCCATCCATGATAGGGATTCATATCTTTTACTTAACTCCAGCGACAAACAAATCCCTCGATGTAGCGAGTATATAGAGCGTCTCCTCTCATCTGTTTTTCCAGATTATGACTTATCTGATTTTCCCCTCGTAGAAAAAAGAGGAAAAAGAAAAGGAACTGAAACATACCCTATTTCTTCAACCCGGCCAATAGATTCTCCAGTTCAAGCAAATATAGCAATCACTGGAGGTGCTATGGGGGCAACATCAGCATTCCATGAAGGTGGGGCGCATGTGGCCCTCCGAACTGGAAAAATAGCAGGCGAACTTGCAGCAAAAGGTAAACTAGTTCACTACAATGATCACTGGAAAGCTGCAATAGGAGATGAAATCCGTAGAAACGTTGCTTTCGCGAATTTAGTCCGTGGATTCAAACCTTCCGATTGGGATTCGGTTTTTAAAATCACAAATCGCGTAATAGAAAGCAAAAAAACAAATTCTATGTCTTCGGTATTGAAAAACGCTGGAATGTCTGGCGTTAGACTTTTGGCTACTTACAAAAAAGAAAAATTCGCTCTTAGAAACGACAATTATGTCCAAATACGTGAAACTGATTACAGTTCTTCTCTAATCAATTCTTAATATGACCAACCCTTCGTCAAAACTGAATTATGATACCTCTAGTTCAATGATGGATCTATTCACAAAATATGGTAAAACTAACCTTTTCCATATTTTTTGCGGCATATTTGGAACCTTAACTGGGCGTTTCTCTGGTCTCCTGCCTGCATTATTTCTAGGCCTTTCAATAGATTTGATTTTCTTTGAACAATCTGCCCCCGAATTCTATCCGTTTTCAAATACTCTCAATTCACTTTCACCTTTTGAAAAACTTCTACTATTTTCTGGAATCATTGCGCTATCATTTTTCATTGGGGCAATCTCTTTATGGATTGGAGACCGAGGTTGGAACGCATTCGCACAAGAAGTTCAACACTCTATTAGAACTGACGCTTATGATGCACTTCAACAGCTGTCAATGGATTTTTTCGAAGATTCAAGAACAGGAGAACTACTCAGTATTCTTAATAATGATGTCAACCAACTAGAAGATTTTCTTAGTACAAGTTTCAGTGACTCACTTAGACTTATAGTAATGGTATTTGGAATTGGAATAATTTTATTTCTGCTCAATCCTGAGCTCACAATCATAGCAATGTCACCGGTTCCTCTCATTGCAGTTTTAACATATTTCTTTGTTAAAAATATCCATCCAAAATATGTCAGTATGCGATCTAGTGTTGGCCATCTTGGGTCTAGGTTGGAAGATAATTTGAGTGGAATTGAAGTAATAAAAACCGAATCGACAAAACCATATGAATTAGTGCGAGTTTCCAAATCCTCTTTTAATTATCACCGCACCAATTGGGCTACAATATCGACAAGAATAAAATTCTTTCCAATGATAGTATTGCTGCTCGGGGCGGGGTTCATTTTAACTTTCTCTGTTGGGGGGATATGGGTTATATCTGGACCACCATTCGGATTCAAAAACTCCTTGACGCCAGGAATTTTTGTAACTTTCATAGTCTATGTTCAACAATTCGTTTGGCCAATTGCTCAGTTCGGCCAAATCATAAATGTATACCAACGTGCAAAGGCATCTAATAATAGAATATTTACTTTATTAAATAGCTCTCCTTCAATCACCGAATCTAACGATGCCATTGAACTCCCTCCTCATGTAGGTCACCTTAGTTTCAACCAAGTTTATTTCAAGTACCCCTCTCGCAATGAATATACTTTAAAGAACATTTCATTCGAGTTAAATAAGGGAGAAACTTTGGGCATTGTTGGTGCATCTGGGAGTGGGAAATCAACCATTGTAAAACTCCTCTCTCGTTTATATGATGTAGATAAAGGATCTATATGCATAGATGGGAAAAACGTCAAAGACATAACCATTCATAGCCTAAGAAACTCTCTCGCTTATGTTAGCCAAGAAACCTATTTATTTTCTGGTTCTCTGCGTGAAAATATAACTTATGGGCTAACAGAATCAACAGATAAACAACTCATTTCTGCAACAAAAACAGCTCTAATTCATGATTTCATTTTAACTTTACCCGATGGGTATGACACACATCTAGGCGAGCGCGGAATCAATCTTTCAGGTGGCCAACGACAACGAATAGCATTGGCTAGAGCTCTGCTAAAACAATCCCAAATTTTTGTTATAGATGAGGGCACTCGGCATATGGATACTAAGACTGAATCTATTATTCAGAAACAACTTTCTGAATCTGTAGCTGATAAAATTAAAATTATAATCTCTCATAGAATATCTGCAGTCCGACATGCATCTATTATAATTATAATCGATAACGGAGAAATAGTCGATATTGGATCTCACAAAGATCTACTAAATACTAGTTCTATTTATTCATCTCTCTGGAAAAGCCAATCTGAATTTTATCTAACATAAATTCAATCCAATACTCTCAGTTTTCTATGTCAACCCCATTTAGAAAAAAGACAATAGTGCCAATAGTACAGCTCCCATAACAACAATGCTCGCCCCCATTACCAACTTGAGAGTAACCCTCTCTAATTTTTGCAAGAACAAGAACGATATTCCTGCAACCAACAATGGACTAGTTTGCATTATTGGAAAAACAATAGTCACTGGACCAGACGATATTGCAAGAAAATACGCTATCAAAAATCCTGTG
>CAWVSO010000092.1:0-3893 GCA_963932585.1 uncultured euryarchaeote | reverse complement strand
TTAGTAACCTTTTCTGATTTTGAAATCGATTTGGTTCTCATAGATGGGGAGCCATTGGCGTGCTATATAAATGATGTCCCTTCACTAACAGTTAAAGGGGCAAATACAACCTTTCCCTCCAAAAAATTAGTTATAGTTAATCAGGGGGCAATTCCATTTGTGTCTAATGGGGCAGATATAATGAAACCTGGAATCCTTGAATCAGATTCATCCATTGAACCTGGTGATATTGTTGTCATAGCAGAAGGAACTCATAATAAAGCATTATCTATCGGAAAAGCAATAGTTCCTGGTGTGGAAATGTTATCAAGCTCTGGCAAAGCAATAGAATCGATTCACCATGTTGGTGACAAATTATATCATTTTTCATAGACATTTCGACTGTGTAAGTCTTCTCCACAAACCAATAAAAATTCATTTTAGATGCAAACATAGCTTGAAAATTCCAGCCGTAAGAACTATGCCCTTTCCTGTGTTTTACTAGCTTATGAGTTTATTCGATAATCTTTTTAGTGGATCGAAACGAACCGTACAAGATTATATTTCTCTTGATAGCGATGATCTAGATAGAACGCCAGCTAAAGAATCATTTCAGGTGCATATAGCAGAAATTCGAGACATAGAAGATGTAATTGCAGTAAAAGATCTAGTATATGGTGGAGACCTAGTAATTGCCGACATAACACGTTTAAGGACCAAAGATTCTATCATGAATCGCATAACCAATGAGTTAAAACAGGTAGTTGCAGAGGTTGGCGGAGATATAGTTCAGAAAGGAGATGACCAAATAATAGCAACACCTGCTGGGGTGTCTATAAACCGAGATAAAATTGGACGTTCACGCTAACTTCTAAAAATTTACTTCTTTCAACTATTTATTTTTCTTTATCCTGACGTTTCATAGCTTTTCGACGGGCCTTTGAATCCTTTCCAGTTGCCTCAAGTAAAAATTTATTTTTTGATGTCACCGCATCAGCTGTAAGCTCTATATTTCCAGCTTCAACGATATCTTTCATATGGTGTTCTTCAAAATCTACGATAAGTGTATCCTTCTTTCCTGGATATTTGCCTGCACCAATACTGACTGTTTTAAACACCGGATTACGTGGGTTTTCTATATGGTATAGCTCTTGACCCTCGTAATCACAAGTCCCTGTTATCGGGCCAAAGTATTCTTCAACCATTCCTTTTAGATTCGGCATTCTTTCTTCTAACGTTTTACCTCTTTTAATTTCATACTCTTTCATTTTTGTCTCACCTTTTATTTATCTTTTAATTTTCCTGTAATCGTTTGTTCGTCAATATATCCACTTCTACATTTTGGACAAACATCACCCTTTCTTAGTGATGATTTATACATAGAAACTTTAAATCCGCATTCCTTGCACAAATACGCTATTTTATTTTTTTTCTTAGTCAAACGCACACTAGGGATCTCCTTTTTATTTCCTACTGACTTTTCATCTACAGTTTTAATAATTGGGGATTTTATTATTTCAGATTCATCCACATCTTCTACATCAACTTTCATTGATTTGGGCATCAATCCACCACCAAATTCTATATTCTCCTCTAATTTTTCTGGCAATTCTGCACTGAATCCTATATCTTCTATTCCTTCAACAGCTGGCCATTCACTTGTTTCTATCTTGGCATTTTTTATCGTTTCAACATCTATTTTCACTCTCTGATCAATCTTATCTTCAATAATTCTAGTTTCCTTGCGTTCATTTAAAACTATAATTTTATTGCACCTAACACATTTTTTGTATTCTTTAATAGTGATTGTAGTTTCTTTACCATTTTCTTTTTTTTCTTCTTCCCTCTGAATGTCGCTGTATGCGTGACCAAAAATACACCCAATACTCATTGTGTCAAGTTTATGCCCCTTCGACAAAAAGTCTATCTTTTATATTTTCTTCTTCCCCCCATGAACATGGCACCAAATTGCTCCCCTGAAAATAATGAAGTTGGTCTATCCATATGGACTCCTATTTTTCCAGAAAGAAATCCTAGTCCAACGCGCTGAATTGATCGTGGCAGTGAGTACCCTTTTCTAATCAATTTTCCCATTTTTATCTCATTTCCTATATCTTTTCTCCATCCCATTTCATATAGTTTAATTGTTTCTGGTTTATTTGGGTCAACAACCCTGGCAGCGCATTCCGAAGCTGCCATCCCATAAAGTATTCCTCCTCCTGTAAATGGTTTAGTCTGCCCCGCAGAATCTCCAATTAAAAACCCTCTTCTAGAACTAACACATTTTGGAGGACCTATTGGAATGATGCCTGAACATTTATTTTCAACTTCAACATTCAAATTTCCAAGCAACTCTTCGAATTTTCCTATTATATCGGTATTCATGCTACCTGCAATCCCATATTCTACCCCTGCATTACCTCTCGGTATTCTCCACGAAAAAAAACCGGGTATGTTGAGGTAAACATCAACAAAATCACCGAAATTTTTTGCTGATTCAAACCCCAAAATTCCATGTAAAAATTCGTCTGGACTTTCTATGCCTAAAGAACGTCCAACACGAGATTTTGGCCCATCACATCCAACCACCATCTTCGCTTCTATCTCTTTTTTTCCTTCTGGACATCTCACTTTAACCAAAGTCTTTTCCTTAAACTCTTCAACCCCAATCACCGTGTGACGCTCCTTTACTTCTGCCCCGGATTTTCTTGCCATGTCAGCCAAGCAACGATCTAGTCCAACCCTATCAATGACATTTGAAATTGGTTCATCCTTGTAAAATTTATATGTTTTTTCACTATGTCCTTCCACATGGAATCTTGCTCCAAAAATTTCATTTTGAATCAATTCACTTTTATTTTTTTCTTTCAAATGATCCCATAAATCTAGACTAACATGACCAGAACAAGATAAGGGGGCACCAACTTCTCCACTTTCTAATACAATTATATCGTTTCCTCTCTGGGAACTTTTATGTGAAAAATATGATCCTGCAGGCCCTGCACCAACTACTGCAAAATCATACATTTTCAAGTTTCTCTTTAATGTATTTGGCAGTATATGATTCCTTACTACCAACTATTTTCTCGGGAGGGCCTTCTGCTACGATCTCTCCTCCTCTTTCTCCTCCTTCGGGCCCTAAATCAATTATATAATCTGCATTTTTAATCAAATCTAGTTCATGCTCAATTACTACCACTGTATTTCCACTATCAACCAATCTATGCAGTACTTCAATTAATTTAGATTCATCTTCTGAATGGAGTCCTGTAGTGGGCTCATCAAGTAAATACAGGGCATTTCCTTTATTTCTCTTACCCAGTTCTTCAGCCAATTTAACTCTTTGAGCCTCTCCCCCCGATAATGTCACCGAAGACTGGCCCAATTTCATATACCCCAAACCAACATCATATAGCAAGTCCAAATTACGGAGAATTTTTTTATTATTATCGAAAAATTCTTTTGCTTCTTCTATAGACATGTCAAGAATATCTGCAATGTTTTTTCCTTTATATCTGACTTCTAGTGTCTCATCATTATATCTAGATCCTTTGCATTCTTCACATACAACATAAACATCCGATAAAAAATTCATCTCAATTTTTACGGTCCCTTGGCCATTACAAACCTCGCACCTTCCACCTTTGACATTAAATGAAAATCTTCCTGGCATATATCCTCTCTGCTTAGCCACTTTAGTCTTTGACATTAAATCCCTTATATGTGTAAAAACTCCTGTGTATGTTGCCGGATTTGATCTAGGTGTTCTGCCTATTGGATTCTGATCAATTAATCTTACGGCTTCTATTTCATCATATCCTTTGATACTATCATGATCTCCGGGAATAATTGATCTATTATTATGTATTTTTCTAGCTAAACCTTTGTATAATATCTCATGAACTAATGTAGAT
>CAWVSO010000091.1:0-3902 GCA_963932585.1 uncultured euryarchaeote | reverse complement strand
AGAACCACCTGCATCTTCAGAACCACCTGCATCTTCAGAACCACCTGCATCTTCAACCACCAGTCTACCATTCTTAGAAGCAGCAAATCTTGTTTCAGAATTAAAATCTATCGGCGATGTGACTTCCAAGAAACTAACTAGTGCAAAAATTGGAGATCCACTTCTAATCGCTTTTAAGTATCGTGCATTGGTTCACTCAACAGGCAAAACAAATGTATTGCAACAAGTCATTCTATCAGATTCTAATTCCAACGTAATACAAAGACAATCTAAGACGTCAACTCAATCTGGTTCTGCTGGATCAACACAGATAATTGTATATGCAATACGTTTCCCCAGCAAATCTCTCAGTCCAGGAAATTATGAGGCAAAAGTTCTCTTGAGGGACGAAACAACGAAAAAAGTATCTCAAGCGATAACGGTATCTTTCACTCTAAGCTAATTCAATCAACACAAAATATTTTTTCTTGAGCTACTATGATATTGCCAGAATGGGGCCGCCGAGATTCGAACTCAGGTCCGACGACCCCCAGCCGCCGAGGATACCAAACTACCCCACGGCCCCATAAAAAAACAATAAGAACATCTGGACATTAAGCCCTCCGAATGTATTCTCAGCTCTATTAAATTTTATACCAATACGCGTTCTAGTTCTACTATTTTTTCTTTTTCCAATCCCATTCCTCCAACATATCTCCCAAGGCACACAACAGCACCATTCGGAGTATAACACGCCACTCTGTTATTATCCTCTGATATTTTTTCCATTTCAATAGATATTATGCCTGGGGCATATATTGGTGATCCTTTGGCTACATTTTTAGCTGCACTTTC
The DNA here is from genome assembly GCA_963932585.1 of uncultured euryarchaeote. Classification (GTDB taxonomy): domain Archaea; phylum Halobacteriota; class Halobacteria; order Halobacteriales; family Hikarchaeaceae; genus Hikarchaeum. The sequence goes on along the minus strand of CAWVSO010000091.1, from coordinate 3,068 downwards.
AGCAATTATTATTTTTGGTATTCCTTCCAATAAGACTTCTCCAGGAAGGACAATATTCCTCAATTCATCCTCTTCACCATCATTTTTCCAGGCATCTATGGCATCAACCAATTCATGCATTTTCACCAAATTTTTATCTGTAAAGGGAAAACTCATAGTCCGCCTAAGATCTCCCATATGCCCTCCACTTCCCAAAACTAAGCCTATGTCGTGACAAAGCTTTCTAATATATGTCCCACTCGCGCATCTAACTCGTAACAAAGCTCTCTTTTTTTCATAATCTATAAGCTCTATTTCCTCTATTTCTCTCACTCTTAAACTCCTAGAAACTGCACTTTTTTTAGGCGGTTTCTGATATATATCGCCTATAAAATTTTCCAACACCCGTTTTAGATCTTCATCATTTTTCAGAAGCTTATGAATTTCTAAAACAACAATGTATTCTTTTTTACCTAACAGTATTTCTGACAATCTAGTTGCATCTCCTAGTAATACGGGTAAACTTCCTGTGACTTTTGGATCCAACGTCCCAGTGTGGGCTGCCTTTTCAACACCGATCATGTCCCTGACCCAAGCTGATATTTGATGTGAAGATGGCCCAGGGGGCTTGTCCACATTTATCACACCAAACGATAATAATTCTGATATGCCTCGATCACTTGGTGAATTTCTTAATTTCATTAATTTATCTCTGTATATCCTTTATAGTTTTCACAAATCAAATTTATTGATAAATTCAGTCACTATTCTTACCACAGTTTCTGCATCCATATCACCTGTATCCACTACGCAATCATATATAGATAAGTCTTCAAAATCTATGTCATAGTATTCTTTATATCTTTTTTTTTCAGACATTTCTCTTTCAGCAGTTTCTCTCAAAATCTTCTCTACAGACCCGCCTTCTCTCCTAACAATTCTCTCAGATCTAATCTCAATAGGTGCATCAAGCCAAATCCGTATATCTGCATTTTCTCCAGCCATCCATCCAGCTAGTCTTGATTCAATAACTGCATCATCTAGTGTCTGTGCAATTTTCTCTATGTTTTGATCCAACTCTCGATCTATTAAATCATCACTTTCTGCAATTTTATTTAACTCTCCAACAGATATTCCTCTCTCATCTGCTATTCCTCTAAAAATAACACCTCCACTTATGTATTCTATATCAAATTCTATTGATATGGCCTTGGCAACAGTACTCTTGCCGCTACCTGGGGGTCCAGAAACAGTTAGTAGCATATCACTTCTTTGCGGTTCTAAACTAAAAAGAGATCCCTTCTCTCCCGTTCCAAATATCAACTTTAATTCATTTTCTTCAGTCAATTCTCAAATAAAGCGCATTCTAAGCCCCTGTCGTTTGTATACCTAGGGCTTTCCTAATAACTTGGGTAAATGCCATGGAAGACATAAAATACCATAAAATCCACAATTGAAGTGGTCCCAATATGCCATCTGTCCAACTAGTTTTTCCAGCAAACGGAATTATAATTTCCATCTCAGAACTATCAATATTCCCTGTAAGTATTTTCCAATAAATCCATAAAAACACGGGTATTGTAAAGATCATTATCCATACCATGGGCCGAAACTGTAATTTAAACAACCCAATTTGATCTCCCATGGCTTCCATTTGTTCTTCTCTCACTCTTTCTATCTCTTCCTTATTACCTCCTTCTTGGGCTAATTTCTGTTTCGCCTGAATCTCTTTCATTTCAGCTTGATATTCGGACATTTTATCCATGTCCATCAAATTCGCCTGTAAAAGTGTGGAATACAATCCAGTAAACATAGCTAGAATCATTATCACCATGTAAAATGGAAGTAATTCGTCTATCGGACCTATAATTATATCAATAACACTCCCAATTACTTCCCTGACCCCTGCAAAAGAATACCCTGCAAATAATCCAACTGCAATAACAGCTGCACTTTTGTCCCATTTAGTCCATTTAGTAGACTCATCAGCTTCAGGTTTTTTCTTTCTCGCACCTCCAAAGTTTTCTATAGTCTCTTTCACTAACGATGCATCATCAACAAGAAATCCTTTATTCCCCTCTTTCAGTATTCCATTTTCAATTAATCTCCCCCAATGCCCACTAGTAATTTCGCCCTTAACATCCAACCAATCAATTTCTTTCTCTCCATTATTACTCTTATTCAGTATCACTTGTATGGATTCCACTATCCCTGCATCTCTTATAATCAAATCTGTTACTTTTTTTTCAATCCTAACCATTAATTGACTCCAAATCTATTTCCTATGTAATTCTTCATAATGTTCAAACTATTAACCGGTATCTATTATTTTTTCAATCCGTGACCATATTTCTTCTAGCTTACCCTCTCCATTTATATCTATAAATTCAGGCCTATTTTTGAAATATTTCAAAACAGGTTTTGTATGCTGAGAAAAAACCTCTAAACGATTCAAAATAGTATCTTCAGAATCGTCTGATCTTTGCACCAATTCAGATCTGCAGTTATCACATTCTCCAATTTTATTAGGGGGATTAAAATCAACGTGATAATTTTTCTCACATCCCTTACAAACACGTCTTCCCGATAATCTTTTTATCAATTCTTCGTCTTCTACGTTGAGGTATATTATTTTATCAATACCTGTAATAGTTTCAATATGTTTTGCTTGATTTAAATTCCTGGGATATCCATCCAATACAAATCCCTCTGATTCTTCAATTTCAACTTCAACAATTCTATTTACCACAGAATCTGGAACTAATTCTCCACGTTCCATAAAATCTCCTGGAGTTCCATATTCAGTTTTCATATCTATATGGGACCTCAAGGCACCCCCTGTTGTTATATGCACAATATTAAAATGTTCTGAAATCCGTTGTCCTTGGGTTCCTTTCCCCGAACCTGGGGGTCCAATTAATATTATTTTAGGATGCTCCATTCCACACCATTTAACGGGGACGGTAATATGTGTTTGATTTTGTTCGCGGAACACCCTGCCAACACGGCACAATACCCTTAAAATAACTTGTTTTGTGAAATTCAGGATTAAAAAATAACATCTTTAAAGAAAAACATTTTAAAGAAAA
>CAWVSO010000090.1:0-3937 GCA_963932585.1 uncultured euryarchaeote | reverse complement strand
GGTTTGTTTCTAAACATGTGCGCATCGCATAGAAGACAGTAATGAAGTCCCCTGCCAGTTCTAGGCAGAGGCGGTTTTGGCGGAATGTCTATGAATCCGGTTGCAATAACTATTCGACGAGAAGTGTAGATAGAATCACCAGTATTAACCTGAAATTGGATAGTGTTTGATGTTTCAACAGAGGTTATTTTGGTAACAAATTCACGAATATAAGTTACGCCGTAACTTTTTAATTGGTCAATGGAAGTGGCGAGATATTCAGTTCCAGTTACAGATTCAGGAATGCCAATAACATTGTGTGTGTTGCGCATCATTGCGGCCCTTCCACCCCCGCGATTGATAACTGCAGTATTGAGGCCTAAGCGGGTTGTATACATTGCTGAAGAAAGACCCCCAGGACCACCACCAATCACGATTACATCATAAACTGTCATGATATAAATAAGTTAGAATCACTATCATATTAGAGGGATTCTATTTATCCATGAATCTTAAGAGTAGGAAGATTGAGAGAAAAAATGAGATATAAATATATATAAGAAACATATGAATGCGGCACTTAAAAATAGTATTGTAAATCCATAATACGCCAAAATAAAACCGAATAAAATTGGCCCAATTACCTTGCCTAGTGGTTTGCTAGTATTCATTACCCCTACAACGCCGCCCCTATGTTTTGTAGCTGTAGAAGATGCGACAGAATCATTCAATATTGGTATGAAAAGAGAATCTCCAATTCCAAATATGCCAATTAAGAAAAAGATAGGCAAAATAGATGTAGAAAATGGGATTAGTGCTACTGAAATGGCAGATATTATCAGAGTTAGTTTGACTGCAATTGGTTTAGAGACATAAGAAACTAGAAGACCAGACAGGGGGGAGCTAAAAATACGAACGAATCCTCTAAAAGACAGAGCTGCTCCTGCAATGAATGCACTTTGATCTAATGAAAAAACTATGAATAGTGGAATGAATGTTATTACAGATGATTTTAGTAAAGAACCAACAAATGACCATCCAAAAAGTACATTAAAATTTGAATTAAAAATTTCAGATTTAATAGTGTACAAGTAGTTTTTTAAGGTTGGAATTATTTTTTGGTCATTTGATGCAGAATAAGTTTCAGGTAGAAAAATGAATACTAGAATTGCTGCAGGGAAAGATAAAGAGTATAATAAAAATGGATAGTTCCATGAAATGTCTGCTAGAAAACCTGCAATTGGAGGAATAGATAGAACGGAAATTCCATGGAAAGAACCACGGAGTCCTTGCGCGGTTGCGCCTTTGGATCCTTTATACAGATCTCCAAGAATTGTTATGCTAAGAGGACTTAAACTAGCAAATCCGATTCCCTGAATTGCCCTTAAGATTAACAAAGAAGTAAATGAATCCACAAATGCTATTGAGGTTCCTGCAATACCAAAAATAAGTAAACCTATCAACGTTAGTTTTCTTCGTCCATATACATCTGCTAAAATTCCAACAATAGGAATTGAAATTAGAGCGGATGCAAAAAATACAGCCATGACAAGGCCTATATTTTGTTCAGAAATTGACATAGAACGCATGAGAATTGGAAGTGCAGGAGAGACTAGTTGGGCCCCCAATATCCCAACGGAAGAGACCAGTAAAATGGATAAAAGAGTAGAGTCTATTTTAGGAATTACAGACGATTTGGAGAGAATGCCCATCTACTTTGATAATAATTGAAAGAGAATAAGAACACTGGAAAAGACATACATTGGATTTGCAAGAACATTAAATAGGGAACAGGACTTAATTTTTTGTAGATGAAAGGTTGTGCCAAGGCCCCTGGAGCAGGAACAATATTAAACGCATTGGCCAATGGGTATGGATCTTCTTTTGCCATCGACATATACACTAAAGCCAAAGTCGAACTATACAAAACGGGAGATATAGAGGGAAAAATAAAAAACATTCCGGAGGGAGATACCAGACTTATTGAGCGTTGTGTGGAGCTTGTAATAGACCAGTTTGGTGACAATGAAGGAGGGTCCATAATAACAGAAAGCGAGATACCAATAGCATCAGGTTTAAAGAGCTCTAGTGCTGCGGCAAATGCCGCAGTTCTTGCTAGTTTGAGTGCATTGTCAATTGAAGTTGGGGAGGATGGAGAAATTGGAAAGATAGACGCGTGTTTGATTGGTGTTCAGGCCGCAAGAGATGTTGGGGTTACAGTTACAGGGGCATTTGATGATGCGAGTGCATCCATGATGGGAGGATTGACTATAACAAATAATAGTTCTGATGAGTTGTTGAAACATGATACAGAAATAGATTGGGAGGTCCTAGTTTGGGTACCAGAAATGAAAGCATATAGTTCGGATGCCAATATTGAGCGTTGTTCCCGCATAAAAGGGGTGGCCGATATAATCGTGGAGATGGCAAAGGATGGCAGATACGCAGAAGCAATGACAATTAATGGTTTATCGTTTTGTGCAGCTTTGGAATATTCTGCCGACCCCATATTAGAAGCAATGCAAGTTACAAATGGCGTTTCTCTTTCAGGTACTGGACCAAGTGTGGTTGCAATAGGCAAAAAAGAGGGCTTAATTAGATTGGAAAAATTGTGGAATAAAAGAGGCGGAAAGGTATTCTTTACTAGAACACAAAATGATGGAGCATGTACAATATGAGTTTGGATGAAAAGAGGAAAAAAATTGAGGAGATAGACAAAAATATTATTGAATTGATTGCAGAAAGAACAGATTTGGCGGTGTCGATTGCAGAAATAAAAGATAGAGATGGACTTCCGATCACCGATAAAGATCAGGAAAAAAAAGTTATGGCCAGAGTATCTATGTATGCAGAAACTTTTGGATTGGAAAAGGATAGAATAGAGAATTTTTTCCAAATGTTAATTGAATTGAACAAGAATAAACAGAGAAAAAGTAGATAGAATATCAATAAGACGATATTATTTTATTTAAAAGGTTACTGCGGGCTGGAATGTCGACAGGGGATAGGTGAGAAACACTGATGGTCCCATTCAGGATTGTTTGTCTATCCGTCCCATTGGATTCTATTACTTTACCATCTCGAATATCTGCCCAGACATGATCATGAATTGTTGCAGACCCATCATCGTTTAAATCGGACCGGATATTGCAAAGATTGGAAGGCAGAGTTAGCGAAATTTTTAAATTTGAATTTACATCTATTGGAGAATTAATATTCAGGTATTCGGTTGGACCTATAATATCTAATTCAAATGATTTCTGTGCCAGGTATGCAGTTGCATTTGCTGCATTTTGATATTCATCTATGGCAGGAATTCTTGGGAATTCCCCTATCGGAATGAAAAGAGATGAAGAGATAGAAGGTACACCTAAAAAAGTAGATTCTATTGCAGCACTTATCGTTCCAGATCTCCCAATAGAATAAAATCCAACATTTGCACCGCAATTGCAACCTGAGATTACCAAATCTGGCTCGAGTTTAAGTGCAGAGAGTCCAAGAATAACACAATCTACAGGAGTTCCAGAAACAACATACCCTTCATCTATTGATTCCATTTGAATTGTTTTGGATGTTTTTCGACCAACACCGCTCATGTCCGAAGAGGGGGCAATAATAGTTACATTTGCAAATTTACTAAGAACATGATATAAAGCCCAAATTCCATTGGCGTTTATTCCATCGTCGTTTGTGAGTAAGATGTCCATAATAGACAAATAATGTAAATAGGATATGTCAGCGTCGATTGGGATTCGAACATAAATTAAATGGGTATTCAGCGTAGTTGATGTTAAAATTAGTAAAGTACCCTTATCAACGTATAACGCATTATGTAAGACAATATGAAAATAGTACCAGATACTAGTATTTTGATTGAAGGTTATCTATCGGATGAGATTATGGCGGATAACGGACACAAATATGAAATATACATTCCAGAAATAGTAGTTGAAGAATT
>CAWVSO010000089.1:0-3951 GCA_963932585.1 uncultured euryarchaeote | reverse complement strand
TGAGTGAAGAAGAAATAGAAGCATTAGACCCAGATGAAGAGAGACCAGTAGACATTATCGAGATAGCCACATTCAAAGGCGAATTAGATGCAATATTACAGAATACAGTTTACCAGTATCAAATGTTTGAAATTTTTTGTGGAATGGCTACTGCAGAGAGTAGAGGAACTCTCGAAGCCATATCTATTGTGAATGAAAAACTAGAAGGCATAAAGATTACTGATGGCGAAATAAAAGCTTGTGGCATAGCGATTGTAGAGGATGCAAAAGATGCATCGGTGGAGACGGGAGTTAGTTGGAGAGATAATAAATATATAAATTAGAGCGGAGAGACATTTTTAAATTAATTGTTTATAGCGCATATTTTATTTCGAGGTGGAGAAGAGATAGCGAAACTATTTTTTACATTAGCATGTTTCAAAGTATATAGATATGAGTGGTGCATTTCCAGATTACATTAATGTGGATTACAAAGAAGGTGAAAACCAGTCTGCAGATGATTACAAAAGTATTGAGGATAAATTAGAAAAGGCAATTCAAGTGGTGAGTTTGAGTTTAAATCAATATGAAAATCCAGGAATTATGTGGACTGGGGGGAAAGATTCTACTCTATTATTGTATGTGGCAATGGAAGTTGCAAAAGAAGAAGGAAAGGACATACCTCCAGTCATATTCATTGATCATTTTGCACATTTTACAGATGTCATTGATTTTGTGGAGAAATGGACAAATAAATGGGATTTGAAACTTATTAAAGTTGGTAATGAAGACATATTCGGACTGTGGAAGAGAAATGGAGATGAAATAAGAGTTACAGATTTGAGTGAATCAAATCAAAAAGAACTACTAAAATTAGAATATAAAGAAGATACGATTACAGTAGATCCAGATTCATTTGTAGGGAATCATTTGCTGAAGACTGCCGTTCTAAATAATACAATTATCGAAAATAAATTTGATGGGGTTTTTTCAGGGGTTAGATGGGATGAGCAAGATGCTAGAGCGAATGAAACATTTTTTAGTCCACGTCATGATTTATTGAAATATCCAGTCCACGATAGGATACACCCAATACTTCAATTTGATGAGAGAAGTGTATGGGATGCTATGTGGAAATATGTTGTTCCAGGCTCTGTGAAAGGGTATCCTTCAGGGCATATTCCATTGAATTTTGAAGATTTTCCAGAAGGCATTTACCCTACAGATATCCCAGTTGGTCCGAAATATTTTGAAGGTTTTCGTTCTCTGGGAACAGAAAAAGGATCGGCTAAAACTGAGGATAAACCAGCATGGCTTCAAAATTTAGAAGAGACATCTGAGAGACATGGTCGTGCCCAAGATAAAGAAGGAATTATGAAACGACTTAGAGATCTAGGGTACATGTAATCCATGCGCAGAATTATATATTGAGATTCCACGGAGCAAAATCAGGATTTACTTGCCTAATTTCATTTGATATTGAATCTATTGTGGAAATATCGTGATCAGAGAGGCATAAATTAAAATTTTCGATGTTGCTTTGAATGTGATCTTTTGAAGAAGCTTTTGGGATGGGTGTTGCATTTTTGTTCTTAATCCATGAGATACTAATTTCGGCTTCGGTCAGGTTATATTTAGAAGCTATGGTTTCCAATTCAGTTACTCCAAAAATTTCACCTCTTGCCATAGGAGAATATGCAACTACGAGTATATCTTCTGAGTCACAATAAGTTAGGAGATTTGATTGCTGAAAAAGTGGATGAAGCTCTATTTGATTGGCAAAAATTGGTGAATCGCATTCTTTTTGTGCGATGTCTAGTTGAAGAGGTTCAAAATTGCTTACGCCTATATGAGAAATAACACCGTCATCGCGGAGATCGGAAAAAGCAGATAAAGTTTCTTCTGGATCATAAGTACCAGCAGGCCAGTGAACATATAAAAGATCAATATACTCTGTTTTTAGTCTATCTACGCTAGATTCTGCAGCGGACATAACATCTTTATAAGATAAATCGTTAGTATGTATTTTTGTTGCTATGAACAGCTCATCCCGATCTATTTCTGCTGAAGAAATTCCCTTGCCTACTTCTATCTCATTTAAATAAAGTTGGGCTGTGTCTATGTGACGATAACCAACTTCTAGAGCAAATTTGATGGCATCTATTCCAGAATTTCCAGACAGTTTCCAAGTACCCAATCCCATTAATGGCATACCTTTTTTACGAGGTATTAATTCAGAATCAGATGAGTCCATAATATAGGGTTGTTATTCCTACATAAGAACATATCTCAAAGGACACAACATCCTGAAAGATATGTGGGTTGATGTTAGTGTCAGGAGCATAATATATGGTGTACAATAAATAGAGTATAAGTAAGTTCTCTATTAAACAAATCTAATGAAAAATGATGATAAAATATGTTTAGTATTTTGGTTCTGCATTACAAATTGAATATACAGAGTCCATAATAACATCTCTTTCTTTCTTCCACGATGAAAATTCTTCTGGAGAAGTTGGGTACAAAGAATATTGAGATTTAAGTTGATTTGCTTTTTTATTTATCCGATATAATTCATATAAAAGTCCCCAATGTCTAACTGTTTTTGCTATTGTTTTTATTTTGACCCATGCATCCATGGTAGTACTTCCATGCTTACCCATGATATCAACCAGTTGTTGCCCGGGTATTGCAGAGATTACATCGGTTAATTCAGAAACTTTGTGAGCACCGCCCCAAATATTATACAAATCCATTGCAGCAAATCTCTTGCCAAAAGTATTCATTACTTGGACATTATAATCCCATAGAGACGCTTCGCTGAAATCATTTCTATCGATAGCCGATATAGCAGTTTTGGCGGCAAAATGTCCAGATTGAGCTGCCCCATGAATTCCACCCCCCGTAGTTGGGTTTACATGGGCAGCAGAATCCCCGGCTGCTAAGAACCCAGGGGATACTGCAGAGTCATATGGCCTACGAGTAGGAAGTGCCGCCCCGAGCTTATCTATTACAGTACAATCCTGGAATTCTGGATGGGATCGAATATCAAGTTGAACTGCTTTGACCAATTCCATAGGAGGCTTGTTCATCTGGAATCCGACTCCAACATTAATCACTGTTGGAGTTCGTGGGAAATACCAAAGATAACCTAGTTCAGAGGTGGGTTTGAATACTATTGCATCGTGCCAATCGACAGGGTTTGGTATTTCGATTACTTCTCGGTACGCCGAGCAGAAGTGTCTGTATGACACATTTGTGTCGAATGTCGTTCCAGAAAAATCTATTTTGTCTTGAAGAAGTGACAAAGATCCTGCGGTATCTATTGTGACAGGTGCTTCATAAGAAACTTGTTTTCCTTTACGCATGCCGGTGACACCTTTTACTTGTCCATTTTGGATAACATCCTGAACTACAGTGTCATAATGAATGTCCGCGCCTGCTATTTTTACTTCGTCTAAAAGGACCTGGCCATATGCATAACGGTCTAAAATGGTTCCTTTAGTTTCACCGAACGGTATATTAATAGTTTGTCCAGTTTCAGGATTTTCGAAAATTGCCCTTTTGATATTTCGATTGGTAAAAGATTCTTTTGCAAGTCTTTCTAAATCAATTACATTTGGGAATGTTGCTTTTCCTTTGACTGCATCCCCACAAGCTATGTTTCCAGCTTCTTTGATACTTTTTCGCTCTAGTACGACTACAGATTTTCCTTCACGTGCAGCGGTTGCAGCCGCAAATGAACCTGCAGTCCCTCCACCAACAATAATAATATCATACGATTGAACGCCCATGGCAAATTGTCGTTAGGGAGATTTAAAAATGCATGGGATCTGTGCGAAGGTTGAAATTTTAGGAATACAGTGGATTAAACATGGTATAAGAAGTATTAAAACGATAGACTGGGAGCTAATATAATTCTCGTAATAGATCCATTGTTTTGGAAGAAGGATGTTTAGGTATGTCCCACAT
>CAWVSO010000088.1:0-4129 GCA_963932585.1 uncultured euryarchaeote | reverse complement strand
ACGGACATTATCCTCCCAACGTTTGTTAATTCTCATACTCATATTGGCGATTCAATTGCAAAGGATGCTGGGTATGGCATGTCTCTCGACCAACTGATTGCACCCCCATCAGGTTTGAAACATCAATTATTGGACAAAGCAACACCTGAAAATTTAATCTTCAATATGACCAAATCTATTAATTTCATGGAGGCAAATGGAATTTCCGCTTTCGCAGATTTTCGTGAAGGCGGTGTAAATGGTGTCAAGATGCTACAAGAGTCCAATATGGATTCTTCAATACAGGCGATCATTTTCGGTCGTGAAACAACAGATGTGTTAAAAATATCCGACGGTTTCGGCGCAAGCGGGCATAGGGATGCAGATTTTTCTCACACACGTAAAACAACAAAACAAGAAAACAAACTCTTTGGAATTCATGCCGGGGAACGGGACAATAAAGATATAGATGGGGCACTCGATTTAGAGCCCGATTTCATAGTCCATATGGTCCACGCCACTCCTGAACACCTAAACCATATTAAAAAAGAAGACATTCCTGTCGTAGTTTGCCCGCGTTCAAATCTTATCACTGGCGTTGGGCTACCTCCAATTAAAGATTTACTCGACCACACTATAGTTGCACTTGGGACTGACAATGTTATGTTAAACAGCCCATCAATTTTTAGGGAAATGGAATTTATTTCAAAGCTTTTTGATATAGAACCAAGTGCTATTTTAAGAATGGCAACTTCTTCTGGGGCAGATATTTTCGACCTCAATTCCGGAATTATAGAAATAGGAAAAGAAGCAAAATTAATAGTTCTCAACGGGGAATCAAATAATCTTTATGGGTCTCATGATATAGTTTCTTCTATCGTTAGACGCGCAAGCATGTCTGACATCAAAGAAACATATTTTTAATAATATTGTAGCTATCCTTCCTCATCTAATTGCTACCATTCGTCCTCCATATAATCCATATATACTTTCTTTGGCAGCTACTACTACTGGGGCATCAAAATAATTAGTTGAAGTCCCCAATTTAAATTTCTTATAAATCGTGCCATCATTTTTGTCAATGCAATATATATTTGATATATCTTGTCTGTTAGGTTTTTTCTGGGCCTCACCCATGTAAATTTCATTTCCTATTATTACAGGGTTACTCCACTCCATAGTTGTAAATTTTATGTCTTCTGAATTCAATTTCCACATCCTTAAACCCTCTTTCCTTTCAACTGCAAATAATTCTGCACCATCATCATTAAATAAAGAAACATAAATTCTCTCTTTATCCAAAGCCATCCCACCCCATATGCCATATTCAACTCTTTCCCGTATTGACCATATTCCCTCTCCACATTTTCTATCTATGGCAAAAATTTTAAGGGACCTCTCAGTCTCACCCTCTTGAGATATGGCCGTTACATAAACTTCATTTCCATCTGCTATAATCTGATCTCCTATATGTGAACCTCCCATATCAAACGACCACACTATAGATCCATCACTTTCTAACAATCTATAAATTCTGTCCCCTGAAATAATGTACACTGAATCTCCCATGATAGAAAATCTACCAGAAATATTCTCAGAATTAAATTCCCATTCAATTTCTCTCGTCTTCGGATTTACTTTATAAAAACAATCTTTAATCTCATCTTTCCTGCCAAAAACATATAAATTTTCATTTGTCCCAATACCTCCAAAAAATACAAATTCTCCTTCTGGTTTAAAAGACCAAATTAACTCACCATTTTCTATATCAATCACATGCATTCCATCAACACTTCCCACATATATGCTATCCTCTGTAACCGATCCTGGCAAAAGACCTCCTCCGGGGTGACTGTAAGACCATTTTTCCACTCCATTTTCTATATCGATCGCGTGTAAACTCCCCGTTCCATAAAATGTACTCCACCCTGCATATGCAACTCCATTTCTTATCAAAGGTCTCAAAAAATTAGTCATTCTAATAGGGAGTTCAGTCTCCCATACAGGTTTGATCACATTGGGGTCTATCTCAGCGCTTCTGTTTTCATAATTGCCCTTCATATTTCCACCCACATGAGGCCACCAACCATCTTCCAAATCAGGACCCAAATCCGCCTGAATAGTGTCACTCGATTCTAGTTCGCATTTATTTTTATCTCCCTCACCCGTGCACCCTGCAACAAAAGATGCTCCAACTGCTATAATTTTAAGCATTTCTCGCCTTTTAAGAAATGAATTCATGTTCTATAATGGTCCCTCTTAAATTTCAGCTTTATCTTTAAGAATTATCTTTATTTATTCAACCATTGCCATTTAATCCAACCCACACCTATCAAAATGATGAAAATGCCACCTGAAATAATCCCTGGGATCCAGTTATTGTAATATAAATTAACAATCCCCCATAACACAATGAAACTAATCAAATCATCAAGTCCAAATTCACAATTTTCTAGCCTTTGAAGAATTGCATCTTTACCAAACATAACATGAATGAAAAATACAGAAATAAATCCGCTAAGCAACCACCCTTTATAATTACTATATGGGACTCCATAGAACGATGCTCCACCTCCGCTATAAGACCAAAATCCAAGCTTAACAGCTGCTGGGTCCAAAACTAAATCTATTACTATAACTAACAAGATAGAAATTGGAATGACAAATTTCCAATCTAGCATGGCCCTTTTCACAATTAAAACTGCTAGCAAGTATCCATTCAATACCAATGGAATAAAAAATAAAGGCAATCCCATTGGAACACCGCTAACCATTGGGCCAAGTTCGATCAAATATGTAAATTCACCATATGGCCATCCATGTGTTATTCCTATAAACTCAATGGCATATACATAAACAGTCAATAATACTAATAAAAAGCCGTTCTTTTTGTTAATCAATGGAATTACCATAACAATAAGAGGCAATCTCATCAAAGCAGTCCCCATCAAAATGATATATGGGTTAAAAGAAATTAAATTTGGTAACATAGATTCGCTGCTAGCTATCAATAATATCGCACCAATAGTTGGTATTACCATGGCCAAATTAAATCTATTCCTGCGCACTAATGATTCTAATTTTACTATCATGCTATGCTATCTTCCATAGCCCTCCCAAAACCATGATGCATCCCATTATTGTATTGATCCATGGATACCACCAGTAAGCCACCTTAATCTCTATTTGCTGTAAAATAAGGACTCCCAAAATCACTGGATAAACTAGCATTACCATTCCCAATCTGATATCTAAAAATGCAAATAAAATAGAAGAAAAAACCCAACAAAAACCACAATAAATCATAGTTCTTCTCTCACCCAACACAGTAGCTAATGTTTCAATCCCACCTTCTCTATCTGGATCAATATCTGGTATGGCAGAAAACGTGTGCATTGCCATTGCCCATAATCCCCCACCTACGATCGCAGCAATCGGTGGATTATTCCCAGAAACCGCTATGTATGTAATAATTCCTGGAAATATGTACAGAACATTTGAAACCGAATCTATACCTGGCTTAGTTTTAAATCTAAATGGAGGGGCGCTATATGCCAAACTTAAAAATAGAAACCCAGCTATCCATGGAATGATTCTCTGTGGAAAGAGGCTCATCAAAACTAAACCTATTATGAAACTCAACACTACCGCGAAAGGTAAAATTAACCCCCCTTCATATTGTTTCTCTTTGATTTTTTTCTTTGGATTCAATCTATCAATTTTGGCATCATATATGTCATTAATCCCGTATAATAGCAAATTTGCTGGTATCAGAAAATAAAGAATTAATAGAATTATTTTCAATTCTACCCATTCAACAACCGTATCTGACCCATAAATAGCTCCTATTATTGCTGGACCTGCTAAATATAACCAAAACCTAGGCCTAGAGGATGCAATCAATTCCATATTAATCTTCATTTCAATCCATCTTCGATAACAACTTTAGCCGTATGCTCTCCACTTATTAGGCACATAGGAACTCCAATCCCCGGTCTAGTATATCCTCCAGTGTAGTACATGCCATCTAATTTTTTAGAACGATGATTTGGTCTAAGTGGTCCTGTTTGATTTAATGTATGCGCTATTCCAAGAGCAGATCCTTTAGAGCTATTGTATTTATTTAAGAAGTCTTTCACTGAAAAATGTT
>CAWVSO010000087.1:0-4141 GCA_963932585.1 uncultured euryarchaeote | reverse complement strand
ATTTTTTAGGCAAATATGTAGGTATGAAAACGGTTTCGTTTTGGCCATTACTTTTTCGGCAAATATAACCTTTCTCGGATAGGAGTTAACAGAGTATTATGCAAGCCGATCTTGTAATTAAGAATTGTACGATTGTAACGCCAGATGGTTTAATAGAAAATGCAGGAGTCGCTGCAAAGGACGGAAAAATCATAGCTATTGGTGCATCTGATGCACTGCCAAGTGGAGATAGAGAAATTGATGCTTCGGGAAAGTATCTATCTTCTGGGATAATAGACTGCCACATACATAATCGTGAACCGGGACTAGAATATAAAGAAGATTGGGGAACTGCAACCCAAGCTGCTGCTGCAGGTGGTGTAACTACAGTTATAGGGATGCCAAATTGTAAACCAGTAATTGACACTGCAGAAAACCTACTTTTGAAGTTTAGATTGGGAGAAGAGAAAGCATATGTGGACTTTCAATCATATGTTGTAATAACATCCGATAATGCAAATGAAGAAGCGGTTAATTCTTTGAATGAGGCAGGATGTGTTGGATACAAAGTATTTTTAGGAACAACAATTGGAGCAATTCCAGCGCCAAATGATGGAGAGCTTCTTGATGCAATGCATGCAATAGCAAAAACTGGGAAAAGATTAGGGTTTCACGAAGAAGATGACGAGATTCTAAAACACTATGAAGCACAGTTTATAGCAGAAGGCAGGAATGAACCAATAGACCATACACGCTCGAGACCGCCTGTGTGTGAAAGAGAAGCTGTTGCAAGAACTATATTGTTTTCAGAGCATACAGGATGCCCAATACATGAGTTCCATTTAGCTAGTGGGTCCGGTGCTCAGCTAGTACTAGATGCGAAAAAAAGAGGCATTAATGTAACCGCTGAAACCATGCCACATTACCTTTGGTGGAATGAAGAAGTCATGCGAGAGAAAGGGAATGTTGCCCGGATTCAGCCGCCTATTAGAGATCAGACTGAACAAGACATGCTTTGGGAAATTGGAATTCATGGCGGAGGTATTGATTGCATAGCTACAGATCACTCCCCACATACTGACGAAGAAAAAGGAATGGAAGATCCATTTCAAAATACATGGAATGTTATTTCTGGTTTTGTTGGATTGGAAGCTGAAGTGGCTGCGATGCTCACTTTTGTAAATCAGGGAAAACTCACGTTGGAAAAATGGGTTGAAATGCACAGTAAACGGCCTGCAGAAGTGTGGGGAATGTATCCAGAAAAAGGATCACTTAAAATTGGAACTGATGCAGATTTCACGGTTTTTGATTTGAATGAAACATGGACCTTGGATAGGAAAAACCTCCATTCAAGAAATACAGCCACCCCATGGCATGGTGAAACATTTACGGGACAGGTCACAATGACCGTTGTTCGTGGGAGTGTTGTGTATGAAAACGGAGAGGTAGTTGGAGAAAGAGGGTATGGTACTCTTGTTGATGTAGATAGCATGCCTTGGAACTCCCCAAGAAAGCTAACAGAACCGCTCGGAGAATACAAAAATTATAGATAAATAAAAATTAAGATCTATAGATAATTAAAATAATATTTTCAAAATGTCAGATTACATGAATAGAAGAAGTGCGGAAAAGATAGGGCTGAAAAGAGGAAAAATGCTTAGTGGAGCTATTGACCAGAATTTGAGAAACTTTTGGGCTTCTGCTAACAATAAAGGGATTTCTAAGCATGAGGTTCTTGAGGAAGTGGATAATAATTCTCAAAGATTGTCTAAGTTAACTAGAATGGAAATCAAAGGAATGTCTCGGGCAGCAAAAGTTCCTTATGCTGACCTATTAGCATTTAATTTATTTGAAGAAAATATATCTCCAGATGGATGTACTGTTGCCATTTCCGCGGGTGATGCATCTGCATCGGGAGAAACTATTTTCTTTAAGCAGTCAGATAAAAAAGGATCTAGTGAATTCGCAGGAGAAAATTGTTATGAAAATCAGCAAGTGAATGTTGTTCGAGTTGAAGAACATGAAGGTGGGAAAAGTGTCATAATGGTTGCTGCAGCAGGTTCTACAGCAGTTAAAATGGGAATCAATAACAAAGGTGTTGCAATAGGCTCGAATATATCTAGAACCATTACGTTTGATGAAGAGGGGAAAAGTGCAAAAGAGTGGGCTGCAGCATCTAGGGGAGAATTTATGCGTCAGGGGCTTATCCAGGGTGATACAGCTGTTGAAGCTGCACAAGTAATAGCCCCATTGTTATTATCAGACCCAATGTCTTCTCCAGGTAGCATAGATATTTCAGATGCAAGAAGGACAATAATTCTAGAAGGCGAATTCACAAGTATGGCTGCAGAGTGGATTGAGAATGGCGTCATAGGGAGGGCAAATAAATTTGAAATTCTTAGTCACCTTGCAAGATCAAGATCAGAGATACCTTCGAGTTATTGTAGATATGAGAGAGTTATGGAAGTACTAGAAGCTAACAAAGGAAATGTTACAGTAGAAACTATGAGGGATTTATCGATAGATGTCAAGAATGGCCCAGGTTTAAATTCCATTTGTAGATACCAGGAGAACGATTATAATGATGAAACTACACTATCGGCCGCCATATTCCAACTTAAGGAAGAAAATCCAGGAAAAAGTGAAGTTTACATAGCTCTTGGAAAGACATCCTATTCATGGAGATCTGAAGAAGGGGAAGGTTGGATAAAAATAAGTGCAGATGCTAAAGAAAAAGATATTCCAGAAAGTTTCCTTACAGGAGATGCGTGGTTAAAGTATTACACTGAAGAGCCATACAATGGAAACCAAGTGCCAACACCATTGATTTAATATACTGAATTAAGCAAATATGGTCAAATGTGACCTACCAAAAAATATATGTTTTAGACTAGTCTAATGTATAGCATAATGCTTGAAGGGGTTACTGAAACTATGGAAGATTATTTAAAAAATATATATTTAATTAATCGAGAAACTGGGGAAAAAGTTTCTACTTCGGAATTGGCCAAAGAAATGGGAGTTAGTTCGCCCACTGTGACTAGTATGGTTGGGAAACTTGGAGATAAAGGATTTGTGTACTATGAGAGATACAAAGGTGTTGATCTAACCCCAGAAGGTGAATCGATTGCTCTAGAAGTGTTGCGACACCATAGATTAATAGAAACATATCTTGTAGAACGGCTAGGGTATGATTGGTCAGAAGTACATGAAGAAGCAGATGTACTTGAACATTATATTTCAGAAGAATTGGAATTGAAAATTTCTAATGCCCTTGGAGATCCAAAATTCGACCCCCATGGTGCCCCCATACCAAGTGCAGATTTAGCTTCTATTGCTAAAGACGAGATGACTAGATTGGGAATACATAATCCAGGAGAGATTGTGATAATTAGAAGAGTAAGAGAAAGAGAAAAAGAAGAATTGCAATACTTAGCAGAAATAGGAATCATCCCTGGGAAAAAAGTTAAGATTGAATCTGTTGCCCCTTTTGGCATGGTTACAGTTAGTAATGAAAAAGGAAATCATAGTTTACCAAAAGAGGTTGCTATGTCGATACATGTGCAGGAAATTTAAATTCGCGCTAAAAGAAAGTACTGAGGAGGTAACATACCTATGATAAGTGGAATATTAACGGGGATTTTATTTGGATTCATATTAGCTGCACCTCCAGGCCCAGTGAATGCAATAATAGCAGAAGAAAGCATAAAAAATGGATGGGTATCAGGGTTGGAAGCAGGGTTGGGTGCAATGGTATCAGATGCATTTCTTTTGTCGCTATCTTACGCAGGGGTGATTGCAATTGTGATTGCCATGGAATGGTTACGAGGGGTGATCATAGGAGCTGGAGGAATGCTTATGTTATTTTTTGCATATAGAATGTTTGTGGACTGGAAAAATGAAATTGAATGGGAAGTAAAAACTAATGATAAAAAAGGATTTTTTAAAACCCTCATTATGGGACTAACAAACCCATATCAAATGACTTTTTGGATAGGAATATCAGCAGGGTTGTTACAGATAAATGGTATGGAAACAGTGATAGAACTCCCAATTGAAATTGCAGAGACAGTTACACATATAAAGAGTACAGAGATAATTATAGGAATATTCATTGGAATATTTATATGTTTATTATTTAATAGTACATATATATATAATA
>CAWVSO010000086.1:0-4245 GCA_963932585.1 uncultured euryarchaeote | reverse complement strand
GCACCTGGACCTGCACCTGCACCTGGACCTGGACCTGCACCTGCACAGGGACCTGCACCTGCACCTCCTTCTGACCATGGTGGAGATGATGGTGGAGATGATGGTGGAGATGATGGTGGAGATCATGGTGGAGATGGTGGTGGAGATCGTGGTGGACATTGATGGTGGTGGATATGATGACACGGCGAACTAAATAAAATAAAAATTGGATTTTTTTATTGGAAAATTTCTACGGTGCGCAAAAGGTTATTGTTGGTATTTTTCACATGTTGCTATGTAATCTTCAATTGCTATTTTGACATCTGCAAAGCGGGGGGAATAACCCAATTCTTTTTTAGATCTAGATAGGTCAAATCTACAAGCCACTCCGCCTCTATGGGAAGCCATTTTACCATCATCTTCTTTTATGTTTAAATTGAAACTTGGGAAAAGTTCATGCAACGCTTTAGCGAAATCTGAATGATTGAGGGTGCACCCCGCATCAAGTAAAAATTCCCTGTGACTGGAATGGAATTTAATAGAATCACTGAGTGCCGCTAAAGTCACACCTAAAGCCACGTCCTTTGTATAAACTACGTTGTCTGTTTTTAATTGAGAATTATTTACTTCTATTTGTGATCCGGATACAGCACTATCGATCATGCGACAAATTAACCACCCACCAGTTGATTGTGGATTTTGGTCATAAACTTCATGTTGAGTTTGTAATTTTCCAGGGCCCCATGTACTCCCAAAACGAGTTATCACGAACTCTAGATCATTTGCGCGAGAGTATCTTATGCCGAAATATTCTACCATTTTATTTGTAATAGTGTAAAAAGGAACATGATCCAAAGAGGTTCTAGAAAACTTTGGATAATCGATTGGAAGTGGCTTGAAAAGAGGAGGACCATATTCTTCAGATATTGTATCGAAAACAGATTTTGAGCTTGAAAAAACAATACGTTTTATTCCAGAATTTTTTGCTGCTTTTAATACATTTCCAGTACCAGATACGTTCACATTAAGGGCATGTATAGGGTGTTCTTCGGAATATGCTGGCAGAATTTTAGCTAGGTGAATTATTCTATTTACATCATG
This sequence comes from uncultured euryarchaeote, assembly GCA_963932585.1. Classification (GTDB taxonomy): domain Archaea; phylum Halobacteriota; class Halobacteria; order Halobacteriales; family Hikarchaeaceae; genus Hikarchaeum. Next base: position 3,165 of record CAWVSO010000086.1, on the reverse strand, counting down.
ATTAGAAATACAATCTTCAACTGCATCGTAGTTGGTTATATCCCCCTCGATTAGATCGATGTCTTTGCAGATATCATCTATGAAATGTCTGCGTATATTTACATCAAAAATAATTGGTTTGTGTCCTTTTTCCAATAATTCGTGTGCCACCCACGCCCCAATACTACCAGTTCCACCTGTTATCAGAATATTCATGATATAAATAATAACGAACAGGATAAATGATAGTCGCTTATTTCAATTGGAATTTATATAGAATTAAAATGGCCAGTAACATGCACACTATATATCCCGAAAATGCAGAGAAATAACCGAGAGTGCTTGCTGTTATTCCTAAATACAGCGGCCCCATACTACCAATTCCAAAAAATATAGTTCTTGCTGCCCCGAAATCCCCTGCCATATTCTTTTGAGATACAGTGTCTAGTAACATCATCTGCATAGGAGGTGAGAAAGCTTTTTGTCCAAATGCTACAAGAACCACTCCGGCTATCAACAGTACAGGATTAGAGAAAATCAATAAAAATATGATACCCATTGCTATGAAAAATAGAGAGATTAATATTATAGTTTTGCCCCCAAACTTATCAGATAAATCACCAGAAATGGGTTTTACAAAAATTCCTATGATAAACAATAATGCGAATGCGCCTGCTGCAAATGAAAGAGACAGGCCATGATAAGTTTGTATGAATAGAGGTAAAAACCCAATAAACCCTTGAAAAACAAATGAAAACATAGCATTGACTATGATTAATTGTCTAAGGGGTTTCGATCTCAAAATTCTCTTCAGAGTAGAGGTTATTTCAAGTGGGACTGTGTGCACCACATAGTTTCCCCTACTAGTGAAATGATATAGTACTAGAACACCTATTGCAGAGAATAGAACAGGTATGAAAACTATACGCCAGGTTGCTACAGCGACTATTGCCACTATTGCAGCTAGAATTCCAGCAATATCTATAGCAATTAAATGGAGTCCCAATGCCTTTCCACGTTTGGCAACATACAGATCGGATAAAAGTGCGCGTGCAGGTATATGAAAAAGACCATCACAGGCACCTATAATCATGATACCTATTATAAATGCTCCAAGAGTAGGTATCGATAAAAGTAAAATACACCCAGCTATCAAAAAAAAGTAGCTCAACACTAGAACTGTTTTTTTCGAGAGGTGATCAGAAAGCTTCCCTCCAGGATATTGGAGAAATGCAGATGTCAGTGTGAGGAGTGAAAGAGCACCCCCTGCAATAGCTGGGGTAATAGACAAATCTGTCGTGATAACAGGTAACAACGGGGGAAGGACTAACTTGGAAAACTTAGCTAATGCAGCACCTAAGGTGAGTATTAAAAGAAGTCTTGCATGATAACCACTAAATAGATGTTCTTTTTGGATAGAAAGAACATCCGAATCACGATGATTTTTTGTTATTTGCAGCAAAGTTTTGTTCACTCCAACATATATTTAGAGATGGCTAATATTAATAGTAGTCGATACTAAATTAATATTTTGTCAAGTATAATTTAAATAACATATATGCAGCATCAGAGCTAAGAAGATACCTTAGAAATTAGAGATTAGAAGTTAGAAATTAGAAGTTAGAAATTAGAAGTTAGAAATTAGAGATGTCCGCCTCTTTTACCAGTGCGATCTCCGTGTTCAACGATTTTACCAGCTTCTGTATCGAAGAACCAGTGGCCACAGAAGGGACACATCATTTGATTTTCAGTACCTCGGAAATCCGCGGACTGTGCCATGAATTCTCCGTCACATTTGGGGCATGAAGCCCAGAATATACCTACCATAATTTTTTACCTTTTTTATATTTATTTATTTGATTATTTTACGCTTGTTTTGAAATCGCCCAATTCACCGTCGCCACCTAATTTTCGGTAGCTCTCCATGTCAGACTTGCTGATCCAATCACCAGGATTGGCTTCCACAACTGCCTTAACGTCTTCTGGAACATTAACCCTAGCTGCATAAGCATACTCTAGTGGTTGAGTTGCATCGATTATCATTTTAGGTCCTTTTACATCATACCCAGGTTCGATAGTTGGATCTAGGGTGTTGTTTTTACAACCAGGAATTATATCAATGTCCTTGTCAAATCTACATCTTGTTGAGATGGCCCACTGAACTTGTGCTTCGTTGAATACATCAATGTCGTCGTCAACTACTACAACTTCTTTTAAGATTTGATCTGTTTGTGCTAGTGCTGCAAGACCAGCCATTTTACCTTCACCTTCTGCTTGTTTCTTTATAGAAACGTAAGCTCTGAACCTTCCACAGCCACTTGGTGGCTGGTGACAAGCTGTGAGATATGGGATCCTACCGTAATGTTTGAGTGCATTGTACATACCAGCTTCTTTGGACAACGTTCCAGCAAGCCAATGGTCTCTGTAACCGGCGAAAACAGTTTGTAGAACAGCGTTTTCACGTCGAGTGATGTTTGTTACGTTTATAACAGGTCTCATACGCATAGGGCCATAGTATCCAGGGTATTCACCGAAAGGTGCTTCTGCTTCTAATTCGTGTGGCGGAATTTCACCTTCTAAAACTATTTCTGCATCTGCAGGTACCATGAATTCGTCTCCCCAAGTTTCTGATGGGACAAGTCGAAGAGGTTCGTCTAGTACTCCCCCCATGACCTCGTATTCATCTACACCATATGCTGCAAGGGTTAAAGACCCAAGATAATATGCTGGGTGATGACCTAGAACTATGACAACTGGGGTTGCCTCATCGTTTTTCCAGTTTTCTGCCACGATTCTGTGGTTATGTCTGGGCGACATATGAATACCGAGTTTGTCGGGTCCCTTATATTGAGTTCTTAAAAATGCACTGTTATAGAAAGCCTCACCATTATTGAGATCGTCTTCTTGATCTTGAGGTCCACGCATGACATTTGCCATATCGAAATAAGGCGCAGGATCCATTTCATTGATCCTCATCATAGGTAGTTTATCAACTCGGACTTCTCCGTATTCTTTGACGTGACTTACATCCTTACATGGAGCGTCTTTTGCTTTGATTATTTGAGGCGCGATTGTTTCTCGTTCGCGTCTGGCCATCTCTAGTGCCAATTCCATTCGGTATTGGTTTCGGGGCAACCCAAGTGCTCTGGCAAGGCGTTTTCTATCTGCAAAAACATTGCTTGCTAG
>CAWVSO010000085.1:0-4323 GCA_963932585.1 uncultured euryarchaeote | reverse complement strand
CTGATTTATAGCCTATCTATGTAATCTATAATGGACTCCCTCAACGGTGTTATATCGTAGCCAAAGTCTTCAGCAGCACGCGCGTGACTCACAACTGGAGGTCTACCCCATGGTTTTGCATCTTCTTTCCATGATACAGGAGTCCCCGTGATATCTTCAATAAGCTCAGATAGATCTCTAATAGAAATAGAATGACCTCCTGTGTTATAAACAGGATGTGATGGGGATTTTGAATCTAATATCAAACTCATCAATCGCACTGCGTCATTAACATAAACCATATTCAATCTATCATCTGGAGATAAGTCTATGATGCATTCTTCTCCTGCAACAGCCTTTTGAACCAATTCTGCAGTCCACATGAACTTTCTCCCCGGGGACGTGACATAGCCCCGCAATCTGCCGGGACCAAATACTAAGCTTGGCCGTATCCCATGAACACTCAGGTTATGATTGGTTGCATAAACAAGCGATTGATGCTCATTAAGTTGCTTAGTTGCTGCATACAGAGTTTCTTCAGGATATCTATAATAAGAAGGTAACGGCTTCGAATCCTCTGTTATTATATGGCCATCTGGGTAATCATATGATTTACCATAAATACCGTATGTACTCGTCCAAACCACTCTAGATACTTCATTCTCCACAGACGCTCTTAGGACATTGTCAAATCCCATGCAATTTACTGCCACAGCTTTTGTAGGGTACTTGTGAGATGCACCTCCTACTATGGCAGATAAGTTCACAATTTTATCTACATTTCGCGTGGAAATCAGGTCAGATAAATAACTATAATCTGTCACATCTCCTTGAACAAGTTCCACTGAAGGACTGTTTATAATCTCATTAGGTGACACATCCATACACACGACATTATGGCCATTATCAACTAGGGAATTGCATAGGTCAACCCCGATGAAACCTGACGAACCAATAATTAGTATACTCATTACATCTTATATTTGCAACGAGACGTTATCAAAACATTGGATTAATCGTTTCCAAACGAACTCAATTTAATAAAAGATCGGAAACAAATTAAAAAAGATAAAAAATTAGTTTAATGGGCTGGACCTTCTCCCAATTCTTCAATATGTGGCCCTTCATCTCTCCTCAGGAAAGATGTTGCGCACTTAATCCCGCCACCATAACTTTTAGCATAATCAAAATCAACTGGAATGCATTCTACACCTCTGGATCTAAGTTTTTTAATTGTTTCTTTAGCAGCTCCATTTATCATGACCTTCCCCGGTTCTAGAATGATCAAATTGCATGGGAAACTATCGCGTTGTTCCTTTTCAGAAACTTCTATGATCTCGACATTTTGAGATTTTAACCATCTCTGAGTCTCATAATCACAAAATCCAGGATAGAGTAATACCAATCCAATATCTACTGGTGCAAACCACATATCAAGGTGCATGCAATGTCCATCTCTCCATGAAAATGATTCATGGGGTCCTGGCGGTCTTGTGACTTGTATATGTTCTACTCCCGAAGCACGCATAACTGGGTCAATCTGGTCAATTGCTTCCTGATTCCCATCTGTTGATAAATATGTCATCCATATATTTTCTGCTAACCATTGAGTCGCACCTATCTCATGGATTCCATGTCCATGTATTGTCAAAAGTATGGGTATTCCCATTTCCACATAACACTGCATCGCATGTCTAGTCCTACCTCTTATCCAAGGCGCAGCAGCTCTCGGCATTATCGCCCCTCCATTTATTACCAAACCAATATTTGACATAGTTCTTTTTAACAAACCATGGGGTCCTTCTGGGGGGAAATCAAATTCCCACCAATGAAGGTTAACTCCTTCTTCTTTGAGTATGTCTGTCATCATGTCATGGTTTTTCCTAATTTCTTCTATGGATGGAAATTCTTTAGGCGCCATAAAATAAGCCGAATCTTGAGACCACATTGGGTGAACTTCATGCGGCATAGGATAACGGACAGCCACATCTGTTAAACGACCAATTCCTTGGGAACCCCAATCCTTTCCCCAATATTTTTCCATTTCATCAAGCCAACCAACTTCTTCTTGATATTTCACAAAATTTGGAACCTTATTTTCCTCGTAATACGGATAATCTTCTGCAGAATATTTTTCCAATACTTCGGCATAATCTTCATATGATCCTTTGTCTACAATATCTTCTTTATTTTTTCTATATGGCATCTTGCAAGGTATTATTGTGCCCTTGTGTTTATAAAACTACTTCACACGAGCGATATACCAAAACAATTAAAACAACTCAATAAGAAGTTGTGGCATGGGCTTATTAAACAAGATTAAAAAGGATAATGAAATAGGTACGTGGTTCATCGACCCTCTCAGATATGTTCTGGCAAATAAAAAACCAATATGGACTTTTACTTCTCTCTTACTAGCGACAGTTGCATTTTTTTTACTACTGGCCATATCTATCGCTCTCTATGCAACTAATGAATTGTCTTTATTTCTCACAGTCATAGTTTCTTTTTCATCGGGAATAGTTTTATTTTTGTGTATTTCAGCATCTCAAGGTTATGTGATAAAAGTTATTAGGTCGGCCTCATCCGAAGAAACAGAGCTGCCGCAATTTGAGTTATTTTCAACTTGGGCTACTCTAATTTCAGATGGCATTTCAATGTTATTGATATCTTTAATCTATACTGCAGTCCCTTTGATATTGGCAGGCATTTTATTTTTCAGTTCCTTCCCCCTGAGCAAACTCATATCTATTCTCCTCGAAGAATCCTGGGAATTAAATCAAACAGGGGCTTCAGTGGATTTCTTAGTCAATGCATTTTTGGCATTCATGTTAATTTCTCTGATAATTTCTATATTCAGTTATTACGTAACCCCTGCACCAATCCTAGTGTATGCAAACGAGGGCCAATTCAAGTTAGCATTCTCATGGAAAAAAATAAGTAGTATACTTTTTAATTATGTTTACTTTATTAGATCCTTGCAAGTTTTAGCAGTCATTTTTATCGCCGCAGTAATAACTGCAATTGTCGGAGCAATCCCTATTTTTGGGTGGATTTTATCAATTATAATCGGTGTTATCGCATCGCTAATGGTTTGGCATATGTGGGGAAAAATTTACAATAGCATCAATTGAACATGCCTGTAACACATCTCTTCAACGAGATTATCGGAAAACCACGTGGATTTATCATCATGATATAAAATTCATGAAAAATAAAAAAATAGAAACAAAAAAAAGCATAGACAACGAACATAAGAAACTATCTGACTGGGACAAATATAACTTTAATCTATTGGCCCATGACCGCCCTGAAATGGTTTCCACCATGATACCCAATTATCATGCACATATGGTTTACGGAATGGAAGTGGGAGGTCACTTTTTGCGCTAGAGTCACTTCTAAATGTCAATGCAATTGCATACCCCACTAGCCATGAAAAATAATCCACTTCTTTATTTGGAATCTGAATTTCCAACTGATAATAATGATCATCTCTTCCGTTACCATTAGTATCGTTCCCCCAGGTCCAAACACAGAAAAAATCCTCTTCACTGCACGAACCCGCTGCATCTGCAAATTTGACTATAATTTCTGAATTAGGGTTAGAAGATAATTCAAAAGATACATTTTCAGATAAGTATCTATGGGGGTCAAGTTCCCAGTATTTCAGTGCATATTCCACCTGACGTTTTATGTTCTGATGCGTATCTTTATAGAAATCACCATAGTCTATATATACATTGAATTTTGTAATGTCCCAATTATAATTCTCGCTCCATGAACCCTTTCTCATAATTGGAGGATTATGTATGGATTTCATAACCTCAATCAATTCGGGACTAGCCCCTTTGAACTGATCTCCGTTGTCTTTTTTATCAAAGTGCCATAGTCCCACGACATGCCCTATTTCATGTGTCACTATTAAAAGCGTACCTTCTTTTGCAAATCTATCTGAAACTATCGCTTCAACTGGAAAATCGTGCCCATCCCCTGCCGATACTACTGGTGAACACCCTGCTATGTCCCCACCCTCCCCAACTCCACATAAATCCATAATATTTCTCCGAAATGAGATTACTATCTGTGCATCTAGTTTGTTTTCTGCATATTTCAATAAAAATGGATAAGGGGATTTCCAAGATGTTCCAGTACGTTCAGGACTGTTCCAAAATAATATGGCATCTTTAATAATTTCCTCATATGCAAAATCTTCTGAATCTAATCCATATTTCTCATAAGCTACTCCGATTTCATAAGTTCCATATGGACTTATTTCATCAGCTTCAGGGGTATTCTCTGGGGTATTCTCTGGGGTATTCTCTGGGGTATTCTCTGGGGTAT
>CAWVSO010000084.1:0-4413 GCA_963932585.1 uncultured euryarchaeote | reverse complement strand
CACTCCGATATTCAGATTGGTTTGGCCCAAGAAAGATCATTATAAATCTAAGAGAATATACAATTGTCAAGCTACTAGCAAATATTATAAGCATGGGCAAAATCCATAAAAAACCTCCTTGGGTTAATGCTAGATTGTACAAAGATTGGAATAATAATTCCTTTGAATAAAATCCACTAAATGGAGGAACTCCTGCCATACATAGAGAGGCAAAAATACCTGCGATAGACATTAGAGGGTATTTATGCAGAAGTCCACGAATGTTTGAGATGCTGTTTACACCTAGGCGATATGTTATAGCCCCGGCTATAAGGAATAAAGTTGCTTTGAAAATTGCATGGTTGAGTAGATGAAACGAACCGGTTATAAACCCTACTGAATAGAATGTATCGCGTATAGTTGGTGGAATGCCAAAACTAATTAGCATCATACCTATATGCGAAGCAGTGGAATATGCTAGAAGTTCCTTCAGTGTCGTGGATATTATGGCTAAAAATGCAGTGGAGATCATTGTTAGAAATCCAATGCCTAATAATAGCAGGTACCATTCGTCTCCGACTAACATGGGATGGAATCTTCCGAGCAAATACACCCCCGCTTTGACCATTGCAGCAGAATGTAAAAATGCAGACACTGGAGTTGGTGCCACCATAGCACTAGGTAGCCATATATGAAATGGAATTTGTGCAGATTTTGATGAGGCTGCTATGACTATGGCCAAAAGTACTGGCAAAAATAATTTTTGCTCCCGTAATAAAGATTGGACTATCTCGGGTTGATTTAACATGTAAACTATATCGAAAGTTCCAACTGCAGAGTATAGGATAAGGAAACCAAAAAGCATGAATATCCCACCAAATGAAGTTATGATTAATGCTTTTTTTGCTGCATCTCTAGAGGATTTTTCATTGTTGAAATGTCCTATTAAGATATAGGAGGAAAAAGAAGTTAATTCCCAGAATAGAAATAGAACTATTAGATCAGCCGAGAAAACAATCCCAAGCATCGATCCCATGAAAACTAACAAAGCCGAATAATAAATTGGACCAAATGGTTTAGATTTTGCATAACCAATAGAATAAATAAATATCAATATGCCCATACCAGAAGACAACAAGCCAAGTAGGACGGATAGGCCATCTGCGTAAAAACTTAGATTTACACCTAATGAAGAAAGCAGAGGTACTGAAATTGAGCTAGTTGACCCATAAAAATTGGATATTAAATAGAAACATATGAATGCTATGAGTGCAGAAAAATATGCTATTTTTTCTTTTAAAATGGGGTAAATAAAAAAAACAAGTGCTGCAGAAATAAAGGGCAAAAAAATGATTGTCGTCAGAGGGGAAAAATCTAATTGCACGATCGGGTGTTTATAACTCTGGATCTAAGAAGATAAATAAACTATTATCTTCGGCCAGACCCCATATGAGCGGTAATTTTTGTGATGGATATTATAAAATTATATTCGGAGATCTTTTTCTTTACAAGAATAATAATTTAGTTATGGATTGGTTAAAGAGATCTCTTTTGAGCGCACCAATAATAGAAAAAGATGGGTATCACTATTTTGTTCACCCTATATCGGATGGTGTTCCAATGTTAGAACCAGGTCTTCTAAGAGAAATAATTGTGAAGATCATTAATAAAGCAGATTTGGAGAATATAGACAAGATAGTCACCCCTGCTGCAATGGGGATACATATTTCCACCGCACTTTCCTTGGTGACAGATATCCCCTTGGTTGTTGTGAGAAAGCGTCAATATGGACTTGAAGGCGAAGTGTCTTTGACACAAGTGACAGGATATGCGAAAAATGAGATGTACATAAACGACATTAAGAAAGGAGATAGAATACTGCTTTTAGACGATGTTATTTCCACAGGTGGCACCATATTGGCTATAATGGAAGCACTAGAAAAAATAGGTGCCGAAGTGATAGATGTGGTTGCAGTGATAAGTAAAGTTGGAAATGAAAATGTGATGAAGAATAAAGACTGGAATGTGAAAACTTTGATAAATATTGATGTGATTGATGGAAAGGTAGTAATAATTGATGAAAATGGTAATGGGTGATAAAAACATATGCAAGCTCACATGGGAAAAGTATGAATTATTTGCCTGATCTTTCGGGGAAAGTTGCATTGGTCACAGGGAGTGGCAAGGGTATTGGGAAAGAGCTAGCCCTCAAACTATCAGAGTGCGGGGCTGAAGTTGCAATACACTATCATACGAATGAGGAAATGGCAAACGAAGTTGTTGAAGAGATTATTTTGAAAGGCAATAATGCGATTAAGATCCAAGCAGACGTAACAAAACCAAATGATGTTGAGTGCCTTTTTACAGAAATAGAAAGTAGAGTGGGCCAAACAGATATTCTGATTAATAACGTTGGCGACCAGGCCCCGCAACATTGGAACGATATTGATTTTGAAACATGGAATAGAGTAATGAATACTAACTTTATTGGAACGTATTTGTGCTCTAAGCGTGCACTTCCAGGGATGAGAAATAAAGAGTGGGGGAGGATAATAAATATAGGTTATGCATCTAGTCAAAAGAGTTTAGTGAATACGAAAAATTTCCCATATTTTGTTTCAAAAGTTGGAGTCCACATGTTCACTCGGATGTTGGCTTCGGATACATCAGGTAGTGGAATTACAGTTAATTCTTTATCTCCTTATGTAGTAGAGAATTCGGATAATTTCCCTAAAAAAATCCCTATGGGTCGGCCATCAAAACTTGAAGAAATATCCAAATCCATGTTATTTTTCCTAGGAGAAGAATCAGAGTATATTAGTGGTTCTGACTTGGAAATTCATGGAGGTTGGTTGCCAGAGAGAATATAACAAATTAAGGCATATAAATGATAAGAATGAATTTTAATACGGAGGTTATTAGTAGCAATGGGTAAGGATTTCATTGAGGTTAGAAAAGCTGCAGAAAACAACCTAAAAGGAATAGATGTAGTAATACCGAGGGAAAAATTAATAGTAATAACTGGAGTTTCTGGATCTGGAAAATCTTCCTTGGCTTTTAATACCATATATGCAGAAGGTCAGCGCAGATATGTAGAATCTTTAAGCGCGTATGCCAGGAATTTTCTTGGTCAAATGGACAAGCCAAATGTTGAATCTGTTGAAGGATTATCCCCTGCCATTTCAATAGATCAGAAAAACTCGGCTAATAACCCCAGATCCACTGTTGGAACAGTTACTGAATTGCATGATTATTTGAGATTATTGTATGCAAGAATAGGAATACCACATTGCCCTATTTGTGGAGAAGAAGTGGGTAAACAATCAGCCCAACAAATGGTAAATAGAATTTTAGAATTGCCAGAGGGTTTGAGAGTCAAAATTGCCGCACCCATTGTACGGGATCAGAAGGGGTCTTTTAAAGGACTAATGCAAGATTTAATTGCTAGAGGGTATACAAGAGTTGAAATTGACGGAGAGGAATTCGATTTGGCTTCAGAAGTTCCAGAACTGGAAGAGACATATGACCATTCTATCGATATAGTTATAGACAGAGTAATGACAGGTGAAAGTGTTCGATCAAGGATTAATGATTCTGTTGAAAACGCACTGATAGAAGCAAAAGGTGTGGTGAAAGTTATTGTCCCAGATCCACCTAAAAATATTAAGTTAGGAGCCCAAGTTAGAAGAACTGGAGATCTTTCGGGTAGGTTGGATGATAGATTGATTGTTGAGTTTTCAGAAGATTTGGCATGCGGTAATTGCAAAATAGATTTGCCAGAAATCGAGACTAGATCGTTTTCTTTTAATAGCCCTCATGGAGCATGTCCAGATTGTGAAGGATTGGGAAATAAGAAAAAAGTAGTTCCTAAACTAGTTATAAAAGATCAGAAATCCCCATTGAAAGAAGCATTTGATCCATGGAACTATAAACGTCCAGTATATCAGGGTTTTATAGATTCATTGGCAGATCATTTTGGAGTTTCTGTTGAAACGCCATATGGAGAATTGGAGCAAGAAGTTCAGAATGCATTTTTATGGGGAACGACTGAAATTATTCGGATAAAAAGATGGACAAGGAGAGGAATGCGGTGGAGAGAAGGTCCATTTGAAGGAATTATTCCAGGAATGGAAAGAAGATATTTCGAAACAGATTCTCAATCTAGTAGAGATCAAATTGAAAGGTACATGGCAATAACTACCTGTCCGTCGTGTTTGGGCACTAGATTGAAACCTGAAAGTAGATCAGTGGAAGTCGCGGGTAAAAATATAACAGAAATAAATGAGATGAGCATAGGTGCAGTTTTAGAATATTTTACCATTTTAACTGAGAGACTAGACAATAGAGAGACTAAGATAGCAGAACAACTTGTGAAAGAAATCCAATCAAGATTGAAATTTATGTGCGAAGTTGGATTGGAATATTTGACATTGG
>CAWVSO010000083.1:0-4457 GCA_963932585.1 uncultured euryarchaeote | reverse complement strand
AACAGAATCATTTTCATGAACAATCTCCCCATCTCAACCCTCGCGCAAATGTACTCAGGCGCAACAGCTCATGTTGCACTTTCCACGCACGAGTCTTATGGCCTAACCATTGGAGAGTCTCTGCTTTCTGGTACTCCCTGCCTTGTTAGAAAAAGTGGGGCATTAGGGGATTGGGCAGAATGTCAAGGATGTATGGCAACTGATGAAACCGATCCAAAATCACTATCAAATCTGATACTGAAATGTTCTTCGCTCATTCCTTCTTACGATGACCCAATGACATGGGACACTGTCGTAAAAACCATTCTTGACCTATATTCTCATGACTAACTATCTCCTCACTCTGTCCCTCGTTATTCTGCTTATTACAGCCGGATGTACTCAGGCATCTCCCTCTCCCGAGATTTCAACCCCTTCGGCCCAACTCCCACTTGAGAGTACTTCTCACTCCGCGGAACCAACACCTCAAACTTTAGCCACAAATGATAGATTCTCGCCCACTCATATCGCAGAACCATCTAGTCAACTACCTCCCCCGTCTTCTTATCAATCCGAACCAACGTTTTGCACTACCTTGGAAGTTGAGTACGATTTTGATTCTCCATCCCCTTCGATAGATAAAAAAGTAGATGTATTTGGTGTTCCAGTATTTGCAACCAGTAGGTTCACTGAAGCAAAAACACAACATGTCGCAAACGTCCTTGCAAAATATCTCGACAACGATGAGAACGGTATTCCTGACAATCCCACAGTAGTCAAAACAATGATGAAACAACAAGTAGGAATGATATTGATAGTAAACGATGATGAGAGCGAGAGCGTATTCAACCGATGGAATCATGACATCGGATATGGATCTCCCGATGGATTTCAAGAACAATTTCTAGATGAAACTAACCCTAGTCAAGAATTCGACGCGGCACTGGAAGAGGTCCTCCATGTCATCACAGATGCTGGATATGATAACGCATACCCTGACGTCTTTGGGGAAGTTTCTGGATCTACTCTAGCCAATTTAATGGACAATGCAAGAGGGGGCCATTTCGAAGAATCTTCAACCTACAACGAAGATTTCCCTTGGCTTGGAAAAAGTGCAGTTCCTTCAAGCTATCCAAAAGATGCTTGGTATTCTTATGATGATGAAACCTGTACCTATGGGTGCATGATCACCGAATACATCTATTGGGGCTTGACTTCCATCCTCGGCGCCCAAGAGAATCGTCCCCATGAAATTGGCCATGAGTGGAAATTACACACGAAAGAACTTGTCCAAGAAAGTGACCCTGGATTGTACAATTTACTAACAGACCCTCAATGGGGTCTCCCAACAGAACTACCAGATGGGTTCTATTGCGAGTAGAACTTATTTTATTCCGAATACTATCTGGAGAATTTTATTCCTTTTTGCAATCTCAAATGTCAGCCAACATCCCATGGCTGTGATTACCACGATGATTAAAAATTTGAACACCCAGTATAGTTCCACATCTTTTAGATAATAAAGCGAAACGAGTGTGAATGGAAGATGAACAATATAGAATGTATATACTCCCCTGTTGAGGTACGTGAGGTGCTTACTAGGTTTATTAAGATATTTCGCACCCCACGAAAAGCACACCATACACCACGCCCATGCATTCATCGAATGAATGACGCTAAAAATGTGGCCCATTGGCACTTCCCAAAATCCAATTCCTGCTAACATCCAACCACCTTCGAAAATATACCATGCATCTTTCCTCTTCAATAAATCACCCGAAACCTCGACTCCTACAATTGCAAACATAGCAATATATACTAGCATAAGCAAACACCCCAGAACCACTGAACTCTTCCGTATCTTTTCAAGAGATCCCCAGAATTCTTCTTTGGCTGTTATGCACAAATATCCTATGACAAATAATACTAAGTACCAGAAAAACTCATATCCAAGCCCAACTTCTCCTGGTAAAAATGGCCTAATTATAAATTCTACAAATATCAATGGCAACGGTATTACGAGTAGTAACCCAATTCCATTTTTGACCTCAAAACATCGTTTAACAAGACTACTAATTCTGCCATCTGGGGTCTTCTGAATACTAGAAAATATGGGTACACAAATCAAAGAATATATGAATAGATTCACAAGAAACCACAGGTGTTGTGGATGGGAGATAAAGCCCAATTTTACAAACCATCCTTTAACATATTCTATAAATGATACCTCCATTCCAGAACCACTCAAAAATTGAACATATCTTGGAAAAATAAGAATAAATACCATTGCAAATAAAAGCGGAACTAATAATCGGAACGAACGCTCATTTAAGAATTCTCCCGTCGTTTTATTCCCAAACGCAAAGCATGTTCCCATCCCTGCTATTAAAAATAACAACGGCAATCTCCACCCATGAGTAAATAAAATAAATAGGCTTAACAACTCACCACCCAGCTCATTGTTCCCATATCCATATACTGCGATTCCAATTCCATCAAACCCAATTGCAATGTGGAATACAATCAGCAGTCCAAACACCATGACCCTGAGCCAGTCAAGATCATATCTGCGAGTCTTATTCTTTTTTTCCACTATAACATTCCTATCACTATTTTCCATGAAAACATTATCGAAAGCTCATTATTCCTTTGGAAATTATATTGGTCATGGAATTTGAAGATGAAATACAAATTCAACTGCAAAGAGAGGCATTATGGGATCTAGTTTCTGACCCCGAAGCTCTAGCATCGTGCGTTCCTGGTGCAAAAGAAATAGAACAAATTTCCGATACTAAATACCGTGGTATTATTGAAAGAGGAATCGCAGGAGTATCTATAAACTTAGTTGGGGAAGTAGAGATGACAGAACTCAATCCTCCTGAAAATTTAGTCGCGTTGGTCGAAGGTCAGGACCCAAAAACCAATAGTAGAATGGATGCCACAGCGGAGATGTCCATGGAAGATAATGGGGATGGGTCTACAACACTAATATATCATGTCGATATAGCTTTCACCGGCAGATTAGCAACACTCGGGGCAAGAATAGTCAAACGAAAAATCAATTCTGACATAGGCTTATTTTTCGATAATCTACGTTCTAGAGCAGAGTCACAGGATCTTTAAAACATTAAACTTTGGTTCTTAATCAACAGTAACCCCGCAAATTACTTATCACTTAACGCTTCTATTGTGTTATGATGAAGATAACACCTTTTTACAGTCTTAGAGATCACATTGATGCAATTGAATCGGCTGGATTACTACAACGTATTGATAATGCGCATTGGGACGAAGAAATAGGTGCAATTTCTGAACAAGTGGCATTTTCCAATAAACCTAGGGCTTTGCTTTTCGATTCAATCGCAGATTACCCAATTGGGTTTCGGGTCGCCACCAATCTCCATATATCTCGTGAACTACAAGCTTTGGCTCTAGGGATGCCAAAAGGTGTCAGCGGCGTAGAGTTAGTTAAACATTGGCGTTCTAGAACTTCTAAATTAGAACGATTACCACCCAATGAGGTCAAAAAAGGTCCAATTCTAGAAAATGTTTTAACTGGAGATTCTATCGATTTATTTTCCTTCCCTGCCCCTCAATGGCGCGCCCCGGATGGGGGGCGCTATCTTGGAACTGGCGATGTGACATTCACAACTAATATAGAAGGCGATTGGGTAAATGCAGCTCCGTATCGGGCTCAACTATTCTCATCGCACAGAATGACCATCGAGATTGCAGAAACCCATCATGGAAAACAGCATCTAAAATCTTTTTGGGAGGCTGGAGAACATGCACCCATTGTTATGGTTGCTGGTCAAGATCCCTATACATATGCAGGCGCTTGTACACCTCTGCCAGCAGGATATCCTGAATTAGAATATTCAGGAGGTCTTCGCGGAACACCTATTGATGTTATCATCCATAAAGAAACTGGTCTTCCCGTACCTGCAACTGCAGAAATAGCTGTAATCGGATTTGTACCTCCTCTAGATGAGGACTCAGAAGACGAAGGCCCATTCGGCGAATGCACCGGATATTTTACCCATGGGGGAACTCATCCCGTAGTAAACGTCACCGAAATATGGCACAGAAATGATCCAATCATTCAAGGAAATCCTACCATGCATGGATCTGCATCTAGACACGCACTCGGGGCAGAAATATTGACCAGTGCCCGGATGTGGGATGCAATTGAAAATGAAATTCCCAACATTTGCGGTGTATATGCTATCTATCAACAGTGTCAACAGGGGGCTCATATAACTGCAGTATCGATCAAACAAACATATGCTGGACATGCAAAACAAGCCGCAACTTCTATAGTTGGATCTTTAGCAAATGGAACTTTAAGCCGTGCAGTTATAATAGTCGACGACGACATCGACCCGTCTAACTGGGAAGATATTTTATTTGCATTTTCTACTAGGTGCGACCCATACGAAGACATAGATATAGTCAGAGGAATGCCAAATTCACATCTC
>CAWVSO010000082.1:0-4678 GCA_963932585.1 uncultured euryarchaeote | reverse complement strand
ATCGGGAAACTCCCTGGAATAACTGAAGCACCTTGTGGATGAAACTCCCTATGCGGGCTATCTAAACAAAGAATTGTTGAATATTCAAAACCAGAAAAATCAGGCCTTTTCATATGGAGCACACGTTCAAATTTTTTCTTTACCCCTGGGCGTCCCGTTTTAACTGGGTTGGAAATTATTGTGTCTTCTATGTATAACCCCGAACAATCCGATGCCAGCCCTGAATCTAATTCTGCTAGTACCTGTGCAGAAAGATCTCTTCCATTGTTTGTTGCAGGAAATATCACATATTTTGGTTCGTCATATTTTTTCCATTCTGTTTTAGATCTAGCCATGTCACAGAAAATTTTAGTGTATGCTGTATGGAGAAACCTCTTCAAACGTTTGTCTTCTATATATATGGCAACATCTGCCCCATAGGATATGCATTCATCAACTAACCGTGAAACATCTTCTCCAATCAATACTGCAACAACCTTTTCATTTGTTTTATACTCAACATTGTATTGATTCATCAGATCTCTAGCCTTTCCGATCATTTCTCTAGATACATCAATTAATTCTCCACTTTGAGTTTCACAATAGACCCACATATCCTCATATTTTCCTCCATTCAACGATCTAACATGCCTCTTATCATTTGTTGGATGCTTGAGGTAAGGGTATTTTTCTTCAGGTGGTATTTGTATTATTGGCTCATATATCATTTCACCTTCCAATGATTCGATTTTATTTTGCAGTTGTTTTTTAACTGCTGTTCTATTCTCTCCATCACTTTCTTGAGATAACAGTTCTCTTAGTTCATCTGCATTTTCAATTCCTCGCATTGCGTTAGCAACACCTGCGACAGAGAGGGACGAAAGAATAATTTTCCCTTCATCCTTTTCACTCGAGAATTTTTTAATTCTACTTTCAATTAACACAACCGCATTCGGTCTGTTTTTCCCTGATTTTTCTAGCCCAAGAATACTTTCAAGCTGTTTCGCATCTTCAATTTCTCTAATAGCGGAACCCAGTTTGGCAATATCGTATTCATTTGGATCCAAATCTCCTTCAGAATTCACTATTCCATCTCCCTCTATCATGCCTATTCGTTTCTCTATGACATCTATTGCAGTCCTACGATTCTTTCCCTTCTTCTCAGACAATAATATCTTTTTTAATTCATCTAAATCTTCAATTTTTACTACTTCTTTCTTCAAATCTCCAACCTTCATTTCATTTGGATCTTTTATCATTTTTATTTACCCCTCGCAAATGGTCCAATTATGCCAACCATTGCTTTCTCACCTTGTTCATTGTTCATGTCTATAATTATTGCATCACGTTCTGCAGGTGCTTTTGGAATCGGATCAACCCTTCCTACAATTGTAGGCGAACCATCCAATCCAATGTAGTCTGGATCTAAATTTAAATCCTTATGGTCCCACATGGTCAAAGTTTCTTCATAATCAATCGCCCTTTCTTTTGTTTCATTGGTTAATTTTTGTAATTTGAGTCTATCAGAAACTTTCGGATACTTGGCTTCAAATTCTGGATCCGGAATAATAAAACAAGGTAGTTTGGATTCCACAGTCTCAACTTCTTTAATATCTCCCTGAACCAGGCGTTTAGCTATGATTTTCTTCCCCGAATCTTTCATTTCAAGATCAATAACGTGTGTTATGATAGGCCAACCAAGACACCAGCTGGTTTGAGGCCCTGTATGCCCCGTTTCTCCATCTGCAGTTTTAAAACCTGCAAAAACTATATCTGGTTTCTTATCAAGTTTTTCTATCGCAGTACTAATTGTTATCGACGTCGCCCATGTATCCGCCGCAGCCATCTCTCTATCTGAAAGTAAATATAAATCATCTGCATAAATCTCCATTGCCTCTTGCAACACTTCTTTGTAACCCGGGGGCCCCATACTCATCACAGTAATCTTCCCGCCGTTCCTCACTTTTGTCTGAAGCGCAGCTTTCAGAGCAAAACGATCGTTTGGGTTCATTACTGTGGGTGTCTTCCCCCTTTCTAGATGTCCATGTTCATCAAACGAAACCTTCCCTTCTCTAAAATCCGGCACGCCCTTAGTCAACACAACAATGTCAAGATCAAAATCGCTGTTATCCATCATTCATGTATCCGCTGTCATAGAGTGTAAAGCTAACTAATTCTTCTCACCAAACTTATTCTCAATTCATTTAATCATGACGTTAAAAATACCGGATATTTTTAACTAATTTTAGCTTATATCCTTCCTGCTCTACCTGGATCTACATCTATTGCATCCACTGGGCATACATCTACACATAACATACAATCGATACATTGGGCTTCCTTCATAGGGCTAGCTTTAATCTCACTTTCTGGATGGCCTGGTGTGTCGACCCATTCAAATACATCGACAGGACAATCTTCTAAACATGCCCCATCTGCTATACATATATCAAAATCCACTGCAACATGTGTTCCATGAATTCCTAGTTGTTCTGGTTTATTAACGGGTCCCCATACCTTGACCCCATTTTCTTCTCCAACTGTCTCTCTATTATGATTAAAATTAGGGTCTATTGGCATCAGTTGTCTTCCAGTGAGATCCCCTGCATAAATAAATCACTCGTATCAGCTTAAACCAATACTATTTTTGCCCATGCTTCTGTTTAGCTTTCCTGCCCTTGCGATTAGCAGATCTACTAGGTCTCGTATGCTCCGACCCCTTTCCACTTTTCTGCAATCCTCTTCCTTTCTTCCCTGCACTAGTAAGTCCTCTGTATGCTCTTCCCCTCTGGCCGCTATCACAAATCCAATTCAGATCTTTATCATTTTTAATTGCAGAGTGTTCTGGATCTACTAAAATAACTTCAAACCATTTCCGTGACCCATCAACTCCCACTTGATATGAGTTCAGAACGCGTAAATTTTTATATTTAGTGCTAGCACGTTCTTCTGCAATCCTCTGCCTACTTTTGGCTCTAGTCAAGCGATCAACACCTTGTCTCTTACTCCTCCTTCCTGCTTTATGTCTCTGGATACGTGCAGAAGATTTCCTAACACTGACCCTAGCTACTATGATACCTTGCTTAGACTTGTATCCTAATTTACGTGCCTGGTCGAGGCGCGTTGGTCTATCTACTTTAGTAATAGAACCTTGTTTTCTCCATACTTGCAATCTTTCCCATTGCAATTGTTTCAATTTACCCTCTTTTGGGTTTTTCCATGTATCTCTAATATGTGAATAAAAACTTCGTGTCATTTTCCTACCTCGCGGATTCTTAACGGTTCAGCTATGAAAGCCACATCCCGCACAGACCTGTTTATACAGGCGTCCCGCCGGCCCCGCTATCCGACGAATCTGTACTCTCACTCCGGCTATCCGTCCTTTTAAGCACTCCGAAAATGCATCAGAAAAATAATCTATTAACTATTTACTCATCTACCAACCAAATGAAGTTATCAATAGCATTGCCATACTAAACATAATCAAATTTTCTACAAGCGTGAATGCTGTCATTGGAACTTTTATTCTTGTACCCATACATGCACATTTTACGGGTCTTTTTTTATATATAATTTTCATGCTACTTATCGATCCAATGAATGCCACTAAAACAACAACAATCGCGGCAAAACGAATGAAAATATTCATTATCAATAGAATCCCTGCAGACAATTCTATTATTGGATAAACTGAAGCATAAACTAAACTTCTTTTTGCAATCAAGTCGTACATCCTGAAAGCTTCAATAAATTCCTTCCAGTCAATGATTTTTAAAATTGATAAACTCACAAGAACAATTCCCATAAAATATGTCATAAATTCTCTATTATATATGCAGAATATTCCTCCAATTAATAGAATTCCAACTAGCAATATTGCAGGTATTTTGTCCTTATATGATTTTTGCCGAACATGGTACATTTGTTCATATTTCTCAATGCATGAAGTGCAGCAAAAATAGTGCCCATGGGCCGGTATTTTACCAACCATTCCACAAATAGGGTCAATTCTATTCACGATAAGTGCCCCGAGTGAGATTCGAACCCACGACCTCCGCATGTCCCAGATCACGAGGGAAAGATGAGTCAATTGCTCACCTCTTTCTCTTTGTCCCTATGAGTGCGGCGCTATAACCTTCTAAGCCATCGGGGCTATATTTGTTATTGTAAATATCTTGATAGGATACTTTCGTTAATTGCTAAACCTTCTATTGATTATAACATTGCTGCTTCAGATGGGCCAAGCAATAGCAAATAATTCAATCAATTTCTTCAAAAATATTCTTCGTTTCAAATATGCCCTCGGTGGATAAGAGTTATGTTCCAAGGTGGCAAAATTTTCACATGGAATTGCCCGATGTTATATCTGATCTGATATTAGATGACGAAACTATCTTATCTAGGACTCTAATATCAAATGGTGTAGAAATGATTGTCACCTCAACACGACTTTTTTTGTACCGAGGTGTAGGTTTAATCAACACAGAATCATTTGAAGAATACAAACTCAATGTCGACCGTATTTCTATATCACTCGACCGAAGAAAAGCACAAATAATTCTTGACTACGGGGTAAATCGACCTAGTGTAGAATTCCAAGCGCACCGAAAATATTTAGATATGATTTATGATCCACTGATTAGGGGTGCAATTCATGCCAAAAATACACTGCAACAAGGAGAATCTATAAAGAAAATAT
>CAWVSO010000081.1:0-4714 GCA_963932585.1 uncultured euryarchaeote | reverse complement strand
TAAATCTTTTTGAGCTATAGAGTCAGGATTCAGCACTGCTGGAAATCCCTCATCGGTCCCTTTTCGAATAGCAGGGTCAAGTTGAATTCGGCCTAAGAATGGCAATTCTAGTTCGTCTGCAAATGTTTCGGATGTCCCCGAACCAAAAAGGTCATGGATAGTCCCACAAGTTGGGCAAGCAAAACCACTCATGTTTTCTATTAACCCAAGTGTTGGCGTTTCATGTCTATCGAACATTTTTAGACTTTTAGTTGCATCATCTATTACAACTGCCTGAGGAGTTGTTACGATTACTGCCCCGGTGATTGAAACTATTTGTAACAAGGTTAATTGTGCATCCCCCGTCCCAGGAGGTAAATCTATGATAAGATAATCTAAATCCCCCCAATTGACATCTGAAAGCAATTGAGAAATTAGTTTATGCACCATCGGGCCTCGCCATATGACAGGGTCATTTTCTTTTATAAGAAGACCAAGGCTGATAAATTTGACCCCATGTTGTTCCATAGGTTCTAGTTTCCCGTTTAAGGTTTTAACAGGTTCATCTGTATGGCCCATCATTCGAGGGGCATTGGGGCCATAAACGTCCGCGTCAAAAAGTCCCACGTTTGCCCCTAATCTAGCCAATTCAACAGATAAATTTATGGAAACGGTTGATTTTCCAACACCACCTTTACCGGAAGCCACGGCAATGATATTTTTAACGTTCGGTAATATATCGTCGTCTGGCGAGACATTTTTTGTAGACCTTACAGATAAGTCTATTTCAAATTCGGTATCAGAAAATAGGTTACGGATTGATTTTGCCATGTTTCGCTCTTCTGAAGAATATGGTGCGCCGAAAACTAGTGAAATTTTTATTTTGGAACCCTCAATTGATATAGAACTGACCAAATTGAGATCCACTATGTTGCCCCCAAGGCGGGGGTCTACAATTGCCCTAAGTAAATCTTTGACTTGAGATTCATCCATTTTATATGAGGTATACGGAGTACTTATTGGATAAGAGTTATGCTCTGTGCAAAAAAATAAAATAATTAAAAAATGAGTTGGGACTTGGTAGAAAAAATTGCATTTGGCCTAATCCACGAGAGATTTGAATGAAATACAATTAGAAATGGAGTGGCAGGGTCGGGGGGTTTTGGTAAAATTATATTCTACTATTGCAGATGTTCAGTTGAAAGCTAAAAAATGACGAACTGGCATATTCAGTTAAGAATGTGCATTTGATTGCAGCTATTACATACTATTTATTTTAAGCCAGAGTAGATACAAAGGTAGATTCATGGAAGATAAAAAATGCCCTATATGTGGCGATGAATACGAATTTTATGAAGAAAATGTTGCAGACATAAATGGAAATGCAATAGGAATAACGCATAACTTGGATCAGATGTGGGAAGTTGAAGAAAGTATTCGTTGGAATCGTATTTGTCACAAAGCCATGGTTAGAAATAGGACCGATAATAAGGATAGTTCATTGACTATAGAAACTTACCGCCACCATAGCAAAGGGAAAGAATAGGATTATGCATGAAAAATAAAATTCAAATTCCAAAAGTTAGTTGGTGGCAATGGGTACTAGATAGTGTATTTTTAATAGTAGGTTTTAATGCCATATTAGGAGGAAATAGCAAGTGGGGAATTGCCCTCATAGTAGTCGGTATATTGGCATTTGGATATGATTTTTGGAGATGGAAATCTAATGGAGGAAACTTTAGTTTTATAAATAATATTAAGGAGAAAATTATAAAATAAAAAGGGATGAGGATGGAAAATGGAAATAGGACTTGAAAGCCATTGGGGCATAGGACCTAAAACAAGAGAGAAACTCGTTAGTGAATTGGGAATTGAAGGTGCCCGATATGCCATCCTAAATGAAGATTTTAATTCAATTGTTGCCGCAGGCGTTAGCCGGGGGAGGGCATTTTCAATCCTAAGAAAGAGTGGGAAGGGAAAAAACATAGACTCTTTGGGGTCTATAGATTCGAGAGGCGAATATAGAGACATACTAAGGATAGTGGAAAAATTTTCAGTTTCTCCAAGGGCGAACAATAAAATAAAAATTATAACTCCAATGAATTCAGTTGTCCTGATTAATGAACAACTTGATTTAATTTTCGACACAGTGGAAGCGTGGAAGTTAATACCGGCAAAAGAACAGGAATTAATTTTAAAAAAATTGGGACAATATGGTTCGTCAGATGACATAGATAAAGTTGCGGTGGAAATTGCCATTTGTTTGCATCGAATGGGTAGTTTGGGCGGTGTTTTTCAAGAGATAGAGGACTTAGATATGGAAGTTCTGCTAAATGTTGCACATTCCATGAGTCAACTGAAAACAAATGTGCACGAAACAGAAAGTGGAGAAAAAATAGACATATCGGTGGAAATCATAGAAAAACTTAGCCAAGTAGAAGAAAATATCCATGAAATCATGGATGAAATTCGCAGAATTGAAATCAATAGCTTTGAAGAGTTTAAAGATGCCGTGTGCAGATGCCTGAGTCAAAAAACGGGTATAGAAACTAGTTTGATTAGAGAATCGGCAACCACGGATGAGATAGATGCAGATGAATTTATATTGGGAATAATTTCAAAATTAAAAAAAGAATTTCACAGCGAAATGGTAGAGGAGAAGAAAAAAATAGACAGTGTGCATGTGGAATTCATTGAAAAATCAAAGGAAAAAATAGGACACTCTGTCGAATCAATTGATAAAATTTCATTGTATTTGTCTCTATCTCGTTTTTCATTGTTTTTTGACCTGAGTAGGCCATTGATTAAAGAAGATATCCCCTATATTTCTGTAAAAGGTGCTAAAAATATAGTCATGATGAATTCGTCTGAAAATGAAATTAAAAAGATAGATTATTGTATTGGAAAGCGTAATGATTTATCTAAACCAAATGGGAAAATTATCTCTGTGTTGACAGGGATGGAGGGTAGTGGAAAAACCACATTGTTGGAGACTATTTTCCAAATAGCAACTATGTCCAATATGGGACTTCCAGTTCCTGCAGAATCTGCCGAAATCGGATTATTTGACTCGATTATATTGCAGAAATGCTCTAGAAAAAATAAATTCAAAGAGATACGAGAACTATTCAAATCAACCATTCCACCAATAGTAGAGGGCAAGAAAACTCTACTTTTAATTGACGAAATGGAAATGGCAATTGGAATGAGAGATGCTCCAAAAATGCTTATGTGGATCCTAAGGCTTGCAATAAAAAAAGAAGCTATAGGGATCTTTTCGACCAACATATCAGAAGCAATTTTGCCTTTAGAAAAAGGAGTTATTATTGAAGGCATATTGAACGAAGGATCTGAAAAAAATTACCGACCTGTAATGAATATTGTTGCGAAACATACTATAGAATTTGTCATGGAAGATATCGCGTCTACCGCAAAAAAAAGAATTGAAGTTGATGCATATAGAGAACTAGATATCTTATTTGGGGATGGATTGCTCCAAATGAAATTGAATGATCCAAAATGGAATAAAAAACATTCAAAACATTTGTTATCTTTGGGAAAAATTGGAAACCATGACATTAGCAGAGTCAAATGAAGAATTGGAAATTGGAAGCGAAGCCCCAAGTTTTAAATTAATTGGTACCGATGAAAAAATGCATTCGGTGGATAGTTTTTTAGATTATGACTGTTTGCTGTTAGTTTGGACATGCAATCACTGCCCATATGCGCAAGCAAAAATCTCCGTACTCAATGCTTTTGCCGAAGATTATGAACAAGTTGCAGTTGTGGGGATTAGTTCAAATGATGTTTCAGCGTATCCTGAAGATTCGTTTGATATGATGAAAGAATGGGTTGAGAATGGCAAAATTAAATATGACTATTATTTGTATGATGAAGATCAGACCGTTGCGAAGAAATATGGTGCTGAGTGCACGCCAGATCCATTTTTGTTTGTTAGAAAGGGAGGGAAGTTCATACTTCAATACCATGGGAGATTGGATAATGCCACGAATCCGGACGATGTTGCAACACGCCATGAAATGAAAGAAATAATAGACATAAGCTTAAAAAAAGAGACATGGAAAGGCGAACATAACCCTGCCATAGGGTGCAACATAAAATGGAAAATTTAGGCGATTATGTGCATGGCTATCACGGTCAGAACGATAGCGGAGATAATAAGTAATAGAACGGGATAGCGATATCATTGGGTGAAGAGTTTATGGATCCCTCAAGAGAAACAACATGAAGCACAAGTTTCCAAGCATAACTGCAAATAATATAATATACAACCCTAGTTTTGAAGATTTACGTTTGTTTTCAGAAGAGCTAGAGCAAAAAACAGAATACGGAAGTCCAAACTACATTAGCAGGGTCAAATCTAGGAGTTCGAGTAAAACCTTAAACAATGTTGATGATATATTCGGTGAAGAAGAAGAAAATATAGTGAGCTTGGCAACAGAAAAAATTTTTGCAGAAGAATTTGTTTGTATGGATAGAAAAGTAGGACGCCATTCAGATTTAAACTTTACATGCCGCCTGTTTGTCCCGAAGAAATATTCTAGAATAGCACTTTCATGGGCAACGTTACTTGAACCAAGTTCGGGCGAAGATCCAGATTTTTATACAGTGCATATTCCTGAATGGGAAAATGTAAGGATAAGGATATTTCCCGAAGATGGTGTTACATATGTTCTTGGGAGCGATTATACGGGAGAGGCAAAAAAATCATTTC
>CAWVSO010000080.1:0-4894 GCA_963932585.1 uncultured euryarchaeote | reverse complement strand
CCTGTAATTACATTAACACTACCATCTGCATCCAATAAAACAATGGCTTCAGAGGTTGAAGGTGTTATTGTTGTTTTAAGCGTAACTGCAACACCTCTTCCCCTTTTAATATGATCTTTATCTGATTTATCCAGTTTAGTTTCAAACCAATTCACTTCATCAATAACTGCCTTAAGGCATTGGGGTGCCCCATGAGGACTTATAGTAACTCCGTTGTATGTCCCGCCATCTTCAGTAATATTTCTAATTCTTAGTTCTACTGGGTCCATTTTAATTTTTCGAGCAACTTCGTCTATGTGGGACTCAACCGCCCATGCTGTCTGGGCAACGCCAAAACCTCTATATGCCACACCTGGCGGTTTATTGGTATACGTGGACTTTGAAATGACCTTAACATTTGGGATGTCATACGCTCCTGGCGCAGTATATCCTGCCTTTTTAACCTTTCTAGGGCTAATGTCTGCATACGCTCCACTATCCCATATGACCTCCACTTCTTGAGCTACTATGTCGCCATCATGAGTCACTCCAGTTTTTACTCTTGTATGTGTGCCATCTCTAACAGAAGTATCGAACGACTCGCTTGCAGTTTGACGGAGTTTAACTGGTGCTTTCACAGTTCTAGACAACGCCGCTACTAGGGGTTCTATTCGAACATAAGTTTTTGATCCAAAAGCACCTCCCATTTGAGGAACTTCAACTTCAACTTTTGAAGAAGGTATTCCAAAAATACGGGCCACTTCTCTACGAACAAAGTGTGGTGTCTGGCTTCCTGTAACTATTTTAAAAGAATTTTTTGCCGAGTTATAACTAGCGGTAGCAACAAACGGTTCAAGATGCGTATGCTGAACCATAGGTGTGGAATAATGGCCCTCCAAGACGACATCTGCTTCTTTAAATCCATTTTCCAAGTCGCCAACATTCAATTCATATGCGTATGCAACATTTGGTTCATCGCTATGCTGAACCATTGCAAGATCTTCAAAAACTGCAGCAGAATCTCCGCTTTCATGTAGCAATGGGGCATTTTCTTTCCGTGCTTTTATAACATCCACCACGCTCTTCAATTTTTTATACTCGATGACAACTTCTGTAGCTGCTAGGGATGCAATATCTGGACGTTCTGCAACAACTGCTGCAACCGGTTCCCCTACATATCTGACCTTTCCTATGGCTAAAACAGGTTGGTCTCTAAATGCCGGTCCTACATATGGCGATATCCAGTCTGCATTTTCTAGATCTTCTCCAACCACAACTGCAATCACACCAGGTATGGATTCTGCAGTTTCTGTGGATATGGATATTATCTCTCCATGGGGTATGTTACTTCTAATGACCTCTGCATGATATCCTTCAAAAGGAAGGTCATCTACATATTCAACAGAACCTGTAACTTTACTTTCCCCATCCAATCGAAGCACATGCTCTCCTATGAGCTTTTTTTTCTCAACTTTACTATCTAATTCTAATTTGGATATTTGTGTAGCCATTTTTTTACCTTATATTAGTGATTCTCCAACTCCAGTGACCTCTCTCAGTGCACGAATGGTAAATTCACCTGCCATTTTTCTTTTATACCATACAGAACCTCTAGAATCGCTCACTGGGTCGCATTGTTCAGAAGCCATTGAACCAACTTCATCTATTAATTCGGGTGTTATTCCACCTGCAAATATTTCTTCTATTCCTTCGACTCTCATTATGGGTGTATCTGCAACAGAGTTCATAAACACTTCTGGAACTGCACCGGGTGTGTCATCAATAAATGCTGCAACACCAACACATGGCCAATCTGCCTCGGACAAAGCCCGGTATTTCAGATAAACTCCCTTTCGATGAGGTTTAATCGGTATTCTGATGGATTTTATCAACTCGCCCTCATTCAAATCTGTTTCATAATAACCCTGTATAAACTCTTTAATATTTCTAGACCTCTCTCCGTCTTCACCTATTATGTCTATATGTGCATCCAACCCTGCCAGCACTGGGGGTAAATCCAAATCAGGATCTGAATGGGCTAAATTACCGCCTATGGTGGCGACATTTCTAATCCTGATGCTTGCAATTTCAGAAATACATTCTGACACTATCGGTATATTTTTCTTAACAATATCACTCAGTTCTATATTTCTTAAAGGCGTCAGAGCACCAATTTTTATTTCTCCATTAATTTCTCTAATATATGAATGGTCCTTTTCCAATTTTCTTAGATTAACTACCACTTTCGGCTGAAAAATTTTCTCTTTTATTAAAGTCATAACTGCAGTTCCGCCAGATATCGGTTTTGCTTCATGCTCTATCATCAATTTAATTGCTTCTTCAAAGGATTCTGGTAGGAACATCTTGAACGGCTGCATTATACGCTAAAGTTCTTGATCCAAGGTTATTATCATATCGGTATATACCTCGAATTCAAACCCTCATTTATTAAGTTCGGCTGATAAAAATTCCGTACCTATCCAAGGGTCTACATGCGCATCAATCAGTGCTGGCCCATCCACTTCCACAAAATTCTCAATCGTGTCTTTAACTTGATTATTGTCTGTTATAGATTCCCCAAACATCCCTAGATCTCTTGCAAATGCAGCAAAATCGGGATTCTTGAATACCGATCCAGTTGTTCTTCCCTCGTATTCTCTATATTGCCTAACACTCTGCGACATGTATGCATCATTATTAAATATTATAATTTTAACTGGTATTGATTCTCTAACTGCAGTTTCTAAATCTTGCATTACCATTGCAAACCCGCCGTCACCTTCAAAAACAAACACTTGTTCATCAAGTGCAATTTGGGCACCCATGCCTAGGGGAAGTCCTTGTCCCATTCCTGAAAAATTCAAAGTTCCAAAATTCCTATTAATACTTGTCACTGGAAGGTGACGTGCAAATTTAGCGTGGATACCACCCCCTGTCACAAATGAATAATCTCCTGCAAAACTATCTAATAATTGAAGTATGGGTGCGGGGTCAACCCCAGTTTCTCCTCGCGGTTTACCTACATTGAAAACCGCATTTTGAGCACTAGCATATTCATTCCTAACCTTAGAAGAAATCTGTTTAAAGGATATATTTTTCTTGGTTTCTTTAATTCTATTATGTAAATCTGTCAAAGTCGAAGTGGGATCTGCTAATATATTTATGTCCCCTACATACTGTCGATTTAACTCTCGTGACCTCATAGTAACATGTACAATGGATGCAGCTGGGTCTATTCTTTTCCAATCTGAAGTTGTATAGTCGGACAAACTAGATCCGATCGCTAGTACTAAATCTGATTTCTGCAAATATTCGTTTGTTGGTTTTAGTCCAATCCAACCAACCAATCCTATCGACAGTGGATGTTTTTCTGATAAAATTCCCCGGGCATTATGTGTAGTAGCAACGGGAATTTGAACGCTTTCTGCGAATTTTTTTAGAATTTCAGATGAGTCGAACCACCTAGTTTCACTACCTGCGATCAACAATGGATTTTTAGAATTCGATAACAATTTAATAATTTCGTCTATCGCGATTGGATCTGGACGGGATCTATTCATTGACCCTATATAGCTATGCATTCTAGTCTTTTTTCTAACATTTTCATCTAGATCTGGGAATTTTTCATTTTCCAAGTTATGAGGCACGTCTATATGGACTGGTCCAGGCATCCCCGTGACCGACTGGGTAATTGCATCTCTAATCTGGTCCTGGGGCCTATCGTAACCCATTCTTATATTATACTTAGTAATCCGTTCAAAAATTTGAAGAACATCCCATTCATGTTTCACGTTTCTCCCAAGATTGTAACTAGGTTCATTCCCTGTTATCGCTATCACTGGGACATTTTCTCTATATGCGGAGGCAATGCCCAAAACCATGTTCGCAGCCCCTGGGCCAACGTGGGCTATTGCCGCGGTTGGTTTTCTTGTTGCAAGGGCATATCCAGTTGCCATTCCAGCAGCAACTTGCTCATGCCGTGTTGTGAAAAATTTTATATCGCTTTTTGCAACTTCGTCTAATATACCCAAATTGGTAGATCCTGCCAATCCAAATGCACAATCCACCCCGGTATCTTCTAAAACAGAAACTAAAAGTTTAGAGCCATACATATGCACGTTTAGAACTCCTTGAAGTTAAAAATACCCAATAAATTCTCAACCCATTTCAAAAAATATTTGTTACCTTTTTATCCGGTCAACACTCTGACCATCCACATGATTCGCACGTTTTACAACCCTCTGAAAAATTTATTGTTAGTGCCCCACAAGATGGGCATTCTGGGCTCTCACCTGCATCAATTAATGATTGGGTTGCATCGATCATTGCAGCAGCAGCCACTTTCATATCCCCCTTACCGACACCTTCTCGTTTAGAAATTTCAGATAGATTTTTCTGCTGCGGATATTCTTTATAAATATCTCCATCTAGATACCGTTTCATGGCAGTTCCTATTGCATCGGGTATAGATTGGATTTGTCCTCCCTTGTCCCATGCTATTTTTGGAGACCTTATACCTCTCAATTCGCCTGCAATTTCTCTTGGATCTACTCCTGATCTGAGGGCGGTCGAAACAATTTTAGCTAGTGCTTCTGTAAAACTAGCTGTAAAACCACCTGAATTTCCAATATTCGCAAACAGTTCAAATGGCCTCCCCTGCTCATCTTCATTTATATTTACATATAGCTTCCCATAACCGGTGTCTATCCTCTGGGTGAGTCCATAAAGAACACCAGGGCGTGGACGTTTTCTTGATTTCCCATACGACAGTGCGGGGATATCCCACACACTCAGGTCTTCTCCTATATGTTTAAATTCTTCTGTTATTTTAGCACGCACAACTTCATTATTCAAAAATTCTGCCAATCCTTCAAATTTAGAATCTATAAATTTTAATAGCGATTCTGCAGATTCT
>CAWVSO010000079.1:0-4908 GCA_963932585.1 uncultured euryarchaeote | reverse complement strand
CGTTGAACCATCCTTTGTTGACCATGTTTCGATTAATTTGTCCGGTAATTTAAATAATTCGAGTTATATGCGAGTGGAAAGATAAGATTAGACTAAATTCTTTGGCGAGTAAAACCATACAAGAATGGTGGTTTTAATTGACAATGAGATTGCTAGTGAAGTAATAGATAGAAATCGAGTGATAGAGTCGATAGAATCTGCATTTAGACAATTGGGTTGTGGAGATGCAACATTCATACCTAGAACGGACATAGTGGCCCCAACAGAAATCGGAGAATACTATTCATGGGGATCTATGGCAGGTGCAATATTAGACCCCCCAAGGTTGGCACTTAGATTTAAATCAGATGTGATGAAGTATGTTGATGTGGATGGGAAATCTATTGAAGAAAAATTCAATGTTAAGCCAGGAATATTTATGGGAGTTGTTCTTCTTTTTGACATGGTTGATGGAGCACTTTTGGCCATTATGAAGGACGGTGTGATACAACATGAAAGAGTTGGTGCTACTGCGGCTGTTGCCTGCAAATATCTATCAAATGAAGATTCATCAATATTAGGAATAATAGGATCTGGCGGCATGGCCAAGAGCTATGCCAGAAACATTTCTAGAGTTAGAAAAATTGAAGAAATAAGAGTTTATTCCCCGACAAAAACAAATAGAGAATCCTTCGCTGAAGAAATGTCTGATGAGATGGGCATAGAAGTTCATCCGGTCGAAGAACCGATCAAAGTGACTTATGGGGCAGACATAATTGCCACATGCACCTCGTCTCAGCAATCAGTTTTTTCTCATGAATGGCTAGAACCAGGAGTGACAGTTTTAGATGTTAGAAGTACCGAAATTGATGAAAAAACTATTCAGATGGTAGATAAAGTTTTTTCAACGACTAATAAAAATCACTCAGTTAAGATGGTCGGGGGCGGGGTGGAGGAAGAATATCAGGCAAAGAGAGGTAAGCGCGGCTTTGTGGGAACTAACTACACAACTTTGTCCGAAATTGTTTCTAAAAAAGGAATAGGAAGAGAAAATAAAACGGAGACTATTTATTATAATAATCGTTCTTCTGGGATACAATTTGCAGCGGTAGGGAATTTAGTTTTTGAATGCGCCAGGGAACAAAAACTAGGGAATGAAATTCCAATAGAATGGTTTCAACAGTCCATAAGGAATTGACCGGTATTTTTTAGGCTGTTGAAATGAGTCGACAATTATGGAAAAATCTTTTTGTGTAGTATATACAGACAATTTAAAAAAGGGGTTAGATATTGAGAAAAATATCCTGGATGAAATTAATGCAGAATTAATAGATGCAGAACTTTCAGAAAAAAGTGTTGAAGAATTAATTAGAGATGCCGATGGAATTATTGTGAGTCAAATGAAATTTGACAAGAAAATAATTGAATCACTAGAAAATTGCCGCATTATTAGTAGGACAGGGATTGGATTCGAGAATATAGATTTAGAAGCCGCTACAAAAAATGGAATATATGTTAGTAATGTACCAGATTATTGTATCCCGGAAGTGTCAGACCACGTTATTGGGTTGGCATTATGTTTAGAGAGGAATATTATAGGTTTTGATCGGGTTTTAAGAAGAGATGGATGGGAAAATTCGAGGAGTCAAGGTGGCAAAATTAGAAGAATCAGGGGTCAAACTATGGGACTAGTTGCTTTTGGAAAAATACCTAAAGAAGTATGTAAAAAAGCAATTTCTATCGGGTTTAATGTTATAGTATACGACCCATATGTGGATTCTGAAGAAATAAAAGAATCTAATGCTATTGCGGTTGAAAGTCTTGAGGAATTATTAATAAAATCGGATGTGGTTTCTTTACATGTCCCATTGACCCCTGAAACGAAGGGACTTATTGGAAAAAAAGAACTAGAATTAATTGGAGAAAATGGCTTTATTATAAATACATCTAGAGGAGGTGTGATTGATGAAAAAGATTTGGTTTGGGCTTTGAAGGAGGGGAAGATTTTAGGTGCTGGTTTAGATGTTTATGAAAATGAACCATTTGGTGAAAATAACCCTTTAATAGATTTTGAACAAGTTATACTAACTCCACACATTGCTTTTAAATCCAAAGAGAGCGAACGTAGTCAGAGGGAGATTATTGCAAGAAATATAAAGACAGTGTTAGAAGGCAACCCTCCAATAAATTTAATAAATAAAGAGATTTTATCTTTATAGATCGACCATATCTCCAATCTCAACTAACTCGATATGAGAGGGATACTCGAAACCCCTTGAATGAGAAACTAGAGCAGAAGGGTTTGCAGTTAATCCCTTCCACATATCCCAGTGGGCTGGAAGCAATCTTTTGAGACGTAATTGACAAGAAGCTTGTATAATGTCTGACTCGTCGCAGTACCATTTTGTTAGTTTTGGTTGTCTAGTTTTTTTGTTTAGAATAATACCAGAAGATCCGAAAGCCAGAGCACCTAAATCTATAGAATATTTATTTCCAATATCTTCTAGACAGGGGTGTGGTTTTGTGTCGCCTCCGTGAAAAAATGTCCCCGTTTTATGTTGAATCACATAAGATACTGGGTGGCGTGCCCCGGGATCGTGTGCTGGTTCAACATGAATAGAAAAAGACCCTACTGTAAAATTGTCACCTTCAGATACTTCGTGGAATTGGTTTGATTTAAGATCCCAATTTTCAACCCAATTTTCGGAATCAACCATGCTTAAGCTTTCATCAGGCGCATAGAAAGATGCCCCTGTTTTTGAAAGGATTGGCGCTTGAGATTCTGCATGAACGTGATCAGTGTGGTCATGTGTTGCAAGGATTGCATCTGCACGGACTATATCTTGGGGATTGAAAGGAACAGGTATCATCCGAATAGTTCGGGGCGGGTTTCCGTTTCCAAGGTAAGGATCGATAAATATGGTAGTTCCATCATTTGATTTGAGAACAAAACCTTGGCACCCAAGGTACCAAATAGATACCCCATCGGGGTTTGAATTGTCTATTTCTAGAGGAAGATAGTTTCCCCAATTTGAGTGGATATTATTTTCTTTCATGATTTATTTAAATAGATTATAAACGCGCGAGTTCAGGATTGTCGTTAAAAGTTATTAAAAGTTTATTTAAGAACATCCGCAGCCGCCGATTTGATCTCCAAAATCAAGAGATAAAGATTCAGAAATGTGTTCATTAGTTTCGCTTAAGCGTGAAGAAAGTTCTTTTTGTGCATCGAGGAATTTCACCATCACAGGTAAGTTGTTAAGTGTCTCTTGCGAGGCTCCAATTTTATCCAAGTCTTCTTTTGTTGCATCTCCACTGGCTCTTTTTACCATGAATGTTTGCCTCTGGTTTTCAAATTCATTGATTAAATCTTGCGCGACAATATCTTTTTTTACTTCGTCCCTAAGTTGTTCATATGTTTTGTATTCAGAAAGATTGGAAATTGCCTCCCCAAGTAACTTTCCGAACTTTTCTATATCAGAGGTTGCTATCGAAGCTTCAGAATCTACATCTATACTCATAGAGGCAGGTTTTGCAGGAGAGAATTTAGATGTACCGGAATGTAAAATCAGATGGTATTTTGAGATAGCCATTTTTGGAAATCTAAAATGAGATCTTCACATATACCATGCCCACCAGAATAGGTGGAAAATGATACATCAAAACCAATATTTGAGAAAACATTTGCCGTTTCTTTCACTTTGGAAAGTGGAATGATGGGGTCGTCGGTGCCAGCAGTTATAAAGATGGGCTTGTTCGATCTGTTTTTTGGAATTGAGATATGAAAATCATGGAGATAGCCATGCAATCCTGCACACCAGGAATAAGGTTGAGTTGCATCTGAAAAAAGCGCCATTGAGATCATGGCCCCTTGACTGAACCCTAGAATCCCAGATCTATTTTCATCAAAATCATAAGATTCAGACAGATGTGCATACGTTGAATTGATTAGACAGATGATTTCTTCTATTGAAAATTGGTCCAAACGAGTTTCTATGAGTTCACCAGATTCTGAAAATTCAAGAGGATACCAAGCATACCCCCCAGGAACGGATAAAGGTGCACGTAAACTGACTATAAATGCATCAGGCGGGAAATACCTAGAAAGAGATAGTAAGTCGAATTCGTTTGACCCATAGCCATGAAGTAAGAATACCACCGGGGAAGAGTTTTTGGGTGAAGAATTTGGTTTTAAGATTTGGTATTTTAAAAGAGTAGTGGAATGAGTCATAAAAATCGTTCTGTTTTTTGATTAGAAGGCCGATGTATTATTCCAATTCACGGTACTTTTTGAGAGAATCGTTATCGACCAAATCATCCCATCTGGAAAGTATATCTTCTTTTGCACTGACTGGAACGCTACATCGTGCAGGGTATGCATATTCAAAAGGTATGGTTGCATCGAAGATCATCTTTGCATTTTTATTGTCGAATCCTGGCTTTACAGTTGGATCGAGGGTGTTTCCTTTTGCACCAGGAATTATATCTACGTCGTCCGGGACTCTACAACGCGTTGAGAGGGCCCACAGTACTTCTTCTTCATTGAATACATCAATGTCATCGTCGACAACGATTACGTGTTTAACTAGATCCCCTGCAGCGAGTGTTGCTAGAGCTGCCATTTTTCCTTCACCCTCAGCTTGTTTATTGATAGAAACATATGCCCTGAATCTACCGCAGCCACTAGGTGGGTGATGTATCGCAGTTAAGCCTGCAATACGCCCATGTACTTTTAGAGCGTTGTAGCGACTGCCCTCTTGAGGAAGTGTTCCAGTTAACCAATGATCCCTATGACCAGCAAATACAGTTTGTAATATTGCGTTTTTTCTACGAGTGACATTTTTAACATTAACAATGGGCCGCATACGTTGAGGTCCATAATACCCAGGATATTCGCCAAAGGGGGCTTCTGCTTCAATTTCATGCGGA
>CAWVSO010000078.1:0-4919 GCA_963932585.1 uncultured euryarchaeote | reverse complement strand
AGGGATGCAAGATGTAGTATCTGAAAAAAAACTTATTGAAACTGACATTGGGGACAAAGGAGATGAACCTCCTATATATGTGGAACTTGGAAATATCAGAGTAACAACTCCTCGAGTAAGGGAAGCTGATGGTTCAGAAGAAGTTCTATACCCTCAAGAAGCCCGTTTAAGAAATCTCACTTATTCTGCACCATTATTTATGGAAATGCGTATCTTTCAGGGACGCGGGGATAACGCCAAACTTCTAGATGAATCCGAGATAAAAATTGGACGGATGCCAATAATGCTAAGGTCCAGTGTTTGCAATATCTCAAATTTCACACCAGAAGAATTAATCGACATTGGAGAGGATCCTGAAGATCCTGGTGGATATTTCATTGTAAATGGGTCCGAACGTGTTCTCATGACATCTGAAGATCTAGCGCCTAATAAAATACTGGCGGAATATGATTCTAGGTATGGGGATCAAATCCAAGTGGCCAAAACATTTAGTCAACGCCGTGGATACAGGGCACTTGTTTTAGTCGAAAGAACCCGAGACGGTATCTTAGAGGTCAATTTTCCAAGTGTATCTGGATCTGTAAATTTTGTCACTCTAGTACGTGCACTCGGTTTAGAAGCAGACGAAGAAATAGTTCAAAGAGTTTCAGATGATCCTGAAATCATAAAATTTATGTTGGAAAATTTAGAAGAAGCCACAGTCCACACACACGAAGAAGCAATCCAAAAATTAGGTAGTCGTGTGGCAAGCGGTCAGGGGAGAAACTACCAACTCAAACGTGCCACATATATCATTGATCGTTATTTACTCCCACATTTACATCAGTCGGGTTTTTCAGATGAAGACACTCGAATTGCAAAAGCATATTATCTTTGTAGAATGGCAGAAGCATGTTTCGAACTAGCATTGGGGCGACGTGCACCAGATGACAAGGACCATTATTCAAATAAACGATTAAAAGTTTCAGGTGATCTGATGCAAGATTTATTCAGAACTGCACTGAATAAATTAGCACGAGATGTTAAATATCAACTTGAACGAGCTCATATGCGGAATAGAAATCTCACTGTTAGTACTGTTGTAAGATCCGACGTGTTAACTGAAAGACTAGAGCATCCTCTCGCAACTGGAAACTGGGTCGGTGGGCGATCCGGGGTATCTCAACTTGTAGATCGAACTGATTTCATGGGCGTATTGTCTCATTTAAGGAGGCTAAGAAGCCCTCTTTCTAGGAGTCAACCGCATTTCGAAGCACGAGATTTACATGCAACTCAATGGGGCAGAATTTGCCCTTCAGAAACTCCTGAAGGTCCTAACTGTGGTCTAGTGAAAAATTTTGCTCAAGCGATGGAATTGTCTCAAGATTCAGAAGATTCAGAAAAACTAGTATTTGAACTGTTTTCTCTGGGTGTTAACCGGTTACCTGGATTCTCAGATTTGAATGAAGCTGCATCAGAGGAGAGTGTTTAATCATGGCACGTGAAGCAAAAGTATACCTAAACGGAAGTCTCGTGGGGACTCATAATCGACCTATGGTTTTGGTCAATCGTATCAGGGATCTCCGAAGGCATGGGACATTGTCTAGTATGTTGAATGTATCTTACAATAAAGGCACGCATGAAGTCATTGTAAACGCCGACGCTGGCCGTGCACGTAGGCCTTTGTTAGTAGTTGTTGATGGTCAATTAACCATAACTCCTGAAGAACTCGAATCATTCCATGACGGGAGTTCTGTTTTCACAGATTTAGTGACAATTGGACGGATAGAATTCATAGATGCAGAAGAAGAAGAGGATTTACTAGTCGCTCTCAATGAAGAGGATATAACCCCCGAAACAACCCATATGGAAATCGATCCCCAATTGATGTTTGGAATCGGTGCTGGAATGGTTCCTTATCCTGAACATAATGCTTCTCCTAGGATAACAATGGGGTCTGGTATGATGAAACAGTCTCTAGGAATGTGTGCTGCAAACTACCGTATTCGTCCCGATACACGCCAACATCTCCTCCAGTATCCTCAATTAGCACTAGTACATACTCAAACATCTCAACAAATAGGATTCGATGACAGACCTGCTGCACAAAATTTTGTGGTTGCAGTCATGTCATACGAAGGATTCAACATAGAAGATGCTCTAGTTCTAAACCAAGGATCTGTTGATCGTGCACTAGGGCGATCTCATTTTTTCAGAACTTATGAAGGTTCAGAACGTAGGTATCCAGGTGGGCAGGAAGACAAGTTCGAAATTCCAGATCAAGATATCCGGGGTGCAAGAGGGGAAGAAGCATATGCCCATTTAGCAGAAGATGGGCTAGTAGAACCAGAAACAATTGTAATAGAGAACGAGGTTCTAGTTGGAAAGACATCCCCTCCTAGATTTTTAGAAGAACCCAATTCAATGGGTGGTTTGTCTCCCCAGAAAAGAAGAGAAACAAGTATAACCATGCGATCTGGAGAACGCGGAACTGTAGATACGGTAACTTTGATGGAAGGTGAGAATGGGTCCAAACTAACTAAAATAAGCGTACGTGACGAGCGCATACCCGAATTAGGCGATAAATTTGCATCTAGACATGGTCAAAAAGGTGTTATCGGCCACATAGCTCCTCAAGAAGACATGCCGTTCACAAGTGAAGGCATAGTTCCTGATTTAGTTATAAATCCCCATGCACTTCCTTCTCGAATGACTGTGGGGCATGTTCTAGAGATGTTGGGCGGAAAAGTGGGCTCTATAGAAGGCCGCAGAGTCGACGGCACTGCTTTCACTGGTGAAGACGGAGATAGTCTACGCAGTTCTCTAGAGTCCCATGGATTCATGTCTTCTGGGAAAGAGACAATGCATTCTGGTGTTACTGGTGAAAAAATTCAAGCTAACATTTTTGTTGGTGTAATTCTTTATCATAAACTTTACCACATGGTCAGTAACAAACTTCATGCTAGATCTCGTGGACCAGTTCAAGTCTTAACACGCCAACCAACAGAAGGCCGAGCACGAGAAGGTGGTTTGCGTGTTGGTGAAATGGAACGTGATGTACTCATTGGACACGGTGCAGCTTTAACCTTGAAAGAGAGGCTGCTAGATGAATCCGATCGTGAAATTATACCCGTATGTGGCTCTTGTGGAATGGTTGCGGTAGAACATAGGACCCACCGCCGTGTTTATTGTCCAAACTGCGGTGAAGAAACAGATATCCATGAAGTGGAAATGAGTTATGCGTTTAAATTACTTCTAGATGAAATGAAAGCCCTTGGAATTTCTCCAAGATTACAACTCGAATATGCAGTTTAATAGAATATCATGAGAACAATACAAACACCAAAAGAAATTAAGGCCATTAGTTTTGGTCTGATGGACCCAGATGAGTACCGAGAAATGTCTGCAACAAAAGTAATAACTGCAGACACATATGACGATGATGGTTTCCCAATAGATATGGGTCTGATGGATCCACGTCTAGGCGTTATAGATCCTGGACTAGAGTGTAAAACATGTGGTCACCGTGCAGGCTCTTGCAATGGACATTTTGGACATATAGAACTTGCTGCACCAGTTGTCCATGTCAGCTTCTCAAAATTGATTCGAAGGCTCCTTAGAACAACCTGCAGAAGCTGTTCTAGATTATGCTTGACCGATGAAGAAAAATCTACTATAAAAGAACAATATAAACGTGCCAAAGTATTACTTAATTCTACTGAATCTGTAGCCAAAGAAGTTGCAAAAATTGCAAGAAAACACGACCACTGTCCTCATCCTGATTGCAATGCTAAACAATACGACATTCAGCACGAAAAACCAACTACTTTTTACGAAGTTCAAGATGTTCTTTCCAATGATTTTCCTGAATTAATTCTCACAGCAATGCAACCCGATCCTGAAGATGATACTTCTCTGGGAATTTCCCCAACAGAATTGTCTGAAAAAACTAAAATTCCAATAGAACGGATCAACCAAATATTATCTGGTGAATTCCGTCCTTTAAAAGCAAATCGACGTTCCATTGAACGGGCACTTTCAACTTCTGATAGGAAGGTGAATCTCACCATAAAAGATGCAAACAAATTAATGCCTTCTGAAATTCGAGATTGGTTCGAAGACATCCCCGGGGACGATCTAGAAATGCTGGGCATAGACCCCAAAAATTCACGTCCAGAATGCATGATACTAACTGTTCTTCCAGTACCTCCTGTAACTGTCAGACCATCAATAACACTAGAAAACGGACAGCGCTCTGAAGACGATCTCACGCATAAACTCGTGGATATAATACGAATCAATCAGCGTTTTATGGAAAACAGAGAAGCTGGGGCACCACAACTCATCATAGAAGATCTTTGGGAATTATTGCAATATCATGTAACCACTTTCATGGACAATGAAATTTCTGGAACTCCTCCTGCACGTCATAGATCTGGAAGGCCTCTTAAAACACTTTCGCAAAGACTAAAAGGAAAGGAAGGGCGTTTCAGAGGAAGTCTATCTGGTAAGCGTGTTAATTTCTCTGCCCGGACTGTAATCAGTCCAGATCCCACTCTATCTTTGAACGAAGTGGGCGTTCCAGAACGAGTTGCATTAGAGATGACTCAAACCATGATCGTAAAAGAATCCAATATCGATATAGTAGGGCGGTATGTTCGAAATGGACCCGAAAACCATCCTGGTGCAAATTATGTCACCCGTGAAGATGGACGGCGATTAAAAGTAACCGAAAAGAATTGCCAGGAACTCGCCGAAAAAATAGAGGTGGGGTGGACTATCAATCGTCATTTAATTGATGGCGATATAGTACTATTTAACCGACAACCATCTCTTCATAGAATGTCGATCATGGCACATGAAGTTGTAGTCATGCCTTACAAGACTTTCAGACTCAACACTGTGGTGTGTCCCCCTTATAATGCCGATTTTGATGGGGA
>CAWVSO010000077.1:0-5077 GCA_963932585.1 uncultured euryarchaeote | reverse complement strand
AAGAGACTGCATGGAGTGGGTCCATGGAATTAGAAAAACATCATCCCCAAGCACGGTAGCGACATATTCATCCTATATAAATCGGTTCTATAGATACATGTCCAAAGTTGGAATGTTGGATTCTAATCCCATGTTATTGGTTGTAGAAGAATTGACCGAAAGTATAGATTCGAACCCAATTCGAAGAGATGTTTCTTTAAACAGCATGAGAGAATTTTTGAATAACATTTCTCACCCATTGGATCGAGTATTGGTCATCATGTTATTAAAAACAGGCATGAGGGTCGGAGAACTTTGTAATCTAGATTTAAGAGATTTAAATATAAATGATTTAGAAGTTTTCACAGAATATAAGATTAAACCTAGGGGTGCAATAGGGGAGCGAATGGAGACATTGTATGTGTCAAATGAGCCTGCTAGAGGTTTTGTATACAATGGGGAAAAAAGAACTGCATCTAATAAACGAAAAAGGTCCACTATGATACCAATAGATGAAGAATTGAAACATGCATTGAAAGTATGGCTATCCGTTAGACCAGATTCCAATTCCATCGCAGATCCTTTGTTTCTTAGCACTTCAAAATGGGGAAAACGAATCACACCTAGTATAGTACGTTCAAGATTGTTGCAATACACCCGACACTCTGGGTGGCATTTGCCAGGCGCAAACGCCGATGAAAATGTTACTCCACATTACTTCCGTCATTTTTTCACCACTAACTTAAGAAATGAGACCGGTGATAGGGGTGTAGTTAAATACTTACGCGGAGATGTCGCAGACGACATCATTGAAACTTACACTCATAACTGGGGGGACCGTGTTCGAACTGTTTATGAAAAAAATATTTATTCGCTGGTAATTTAAAAAAATTATAATGGAATTAATCAATATGAGTGGGTGGAAACCATGCTAATTTTAATTTAGATTCTATAGACACGCACACATCCGAGTTAAGGGGTATATCAGACATTGTCGAAGCAGAACACTGGATTGTTTCACCATTCAATAAAGTCACTTTGTATAGTATTTTTTCACCCAGATAGCGTTGATATGTGATTACGCCATTGGAGTTTTTAGAACTGCATTTTTTTATACTAAGATTTTCGGGCCTAAATAAGATGTCCATATCTAATTTATCATATTCTTTGGAAAGTCCATACATGTCTTTCCGTGCAACATCACCCATTACTGTTGAAATAACATCCCCCTCTAGAACTCCAGAAATGAAACTTGCATGGCCCAAAAAACTTGCTACAAATCTAGATCTAGGATAGTTAAATAAATTTTGAGGGGTGCCAGATTGTTCTATTTGTCCGTCTTTAAGAATTAGAACGCGGTCTGAAATAGATAGTGCCTCCTCCTGATCATGTGTTACAAATATTGCAGTGGTTCCTGTAGTTTTAAGAATTGCCCGAAGGTCTTCTCTCATTGTAACCCTAAGGCCTGCATCGATGCTAGAAAATGGCTCATCTAAAAGCAAAATCAAAGGACTGGGTGCTAGTGATCTAGCAAGCGCAACTCTTTGTTTTTGGCCACCGGAAAGTTCATTCGGATAAAAATCTTTTTTATGAGATAGATTTACTAAACTCAATAAATCATCTACCCTTTCAGGATATAGTTCTAAGTCGTACTTATTTATTCCAAAAGAAACATTCTGGCCCACTGTTAGGTGAGGGAATAGGGCCAAATTTTGGAATACAATCCCAACCCCTCTTTTTTCAGGGGGCGAGGTCATATCAGAATCACTCACTGTTTTGTCGTGAATTTTAATAGTACCCCCGTCGATTCCTTGTAACCCTGCGATACATCTCAATATAGTAGATTTTCCACTTCCTGAAGGGCCCAATAATGTTAACAATTCGCCCTTTCCAACGGAAAAAGACAGGTTGGATAGTATCAACTGATTCCCAAAACTTTTGGACATATCTTCGACTTCTAGAATCGGATTTATAGGATCTTTGCCTTGGAGAGGGGGCCATATTTCTAATAATTTGGCACTATTACCTATCATTAAGATTCCTCCTGCATCAAAAGTAGGATCATCGAGAGTCCTGAAACTATTAGCAGCATTACTATTGGTAATGCGGCGTCACCATAAAAATTTGCGTCTTCCGCCATCCAAATGAGTGTTACTAAAGTTTCAAACCCTGTGGGGCGTAGCATCAGAGTTATTGGGAGTTCTTTCATAACGGTTAAAAATACTAATGAAAATCCTGCAAGCCAACTTGGAATGACCAATGGGAATGTGACTTTAAAAAATGATTTTATTGGACCCAAGCCTAGTGTCCTTGATGCATGTATGAGTTCAAGATCTATGCTAGAAATTGCTGCGGTATTGGACCCAATTGAAAGTGGAAAAAATCGAATTGCATATGCAAAAATCAAAAGTGGCAACGTCTGATAATAAGAACCAAGATATCGAGAACCAAAGAAAATTAAAGCCAACCCTATAACTACTCCTGGCATGGCATAACCAATGTAAGATGCCTTTTGTATGATGCCATTCCATGAAGGTGATTTTATGGCGATGAGGTGGGCTATGGGTGTGCTAGCCAGGGTTATCACAGCGGCAGCAACAAACGACACGAAGAGTGAGTTAAATATGTGTTTATAGGGTATGGCAAAAACATTTCCATATACTGGATTTAAACTAAACCATCCAAAAAATGTTATTAAGGGAATAATAATTCCAAAAAACGATATAATTAGTGGAAAACCTGTTAATACTGCCTTCCAGTTTCCCAAGGGTATTTGAAGTGTTTCTTTAAAATTAGTTTTATTTCTATTACTGACCGATTTATGAACTCTAGATTCGAAGGACAATATAATTACTGCCATCAATAATAAAATCAAGGACAATATCGCAGAGAATCCTAAATCAAATCTTTTGATATAAATGGCACGCGTGAATACATCATACCTCATAATGGCAGGGGTTCCAAAATCCGATAAACAATATAGTGCAACTAATAGACTCCCTGCAATTACTGCAGGGTATATTTGTTTCCAGATAATTTTAATAAATGTTTGCCAACGATTGACGCCCAAAGTCCTAGAAACATCTATTGTCCGGGGATCGATTGTTTTTAAAGCAGACCTAGTGGTGAGATATATGTATGGGTATGTGTACAATGTAAGCACAATGACCGTCCCAGGAAGGCCGTATATTGATGGCAATTCTTCCACCCCCAATGGCGAAAGTATTTTTTGAAATGTACCATGTGGGCCGAATGTTGAAACATATGCAAATGCCCCTATATAGCTCGGGACGACTAGTGGCAGACATACCATTACAGTCCAAAAACGTTTATACGAAATATCGGTGCAAGTTGTTATGAATGCAAGAGGGACTGCAATTAAAATAGTACAAATAGTTGTTAATGAAACCATCACAATACTGTTAACCAATATTTGCATTGTTTTTCTTCGAGAGAGTATAGAAACTAAGTCTTCAATTGGAACTGTTATCGCCGTTATTACTAACCAAATAGAAGGTATTAGGATTAAACCGGCAATGATAGAAGACACTACAATGGAAAACAAGACCACTCTAGGATACTTTTTCACACTAAATCTATGGCTCATGGATTGATATACTCATTGAAAGTTTTGGA
This sequence comes from uncultured euryarchaeote, assembly GCA_963932585.1. Classification (GTDB taxonomy): domain Archaea; phylum Halobacteriota; class Halobacteria; order Halobacteriales; family Hikarchaeaceae; genus Hikarchaeum. The sequence continues at coordinate 1,462 of CAWVSO010000077.1, read as the reverse complement.
ATTCATACTAATTTTGTTACGCATTGAGTATGATGATTTTAGGGAGTGCAAGTATCCATTTGTCTCTATCGTTCAAACAATGAATAAATGCGAATTCTTTACCATAATTTTTTATAAAATTGACCAATGTGGTTAGTTCAAATATAAAGATTATATACCAACAGATCTAGTGTTTTCAGGTGACACATATTGTTAATTTTAGATCCTTTATATTACAAATAAGATCGAGTTTTCATTACGCTTTGATCTACAGAACCCCAGCTTCCTCTTGTAATGAAATGGTATCATTGATATCTTGCGAAGCGAATTCTATTAAATCAACATCTGGAGTTTTTAATTCTGCCAGATTGGGTAAGCGCGAATCTGCTTCCAGTCCAGGGATCATTGGATATTCAAATTTCATGTTCCCAACGAAGAATTGCTGTGCTTCAGTAGAGAGTAAGTGGCGAATGAAATTGGATGCAAGAGCATAATTTTGTCTTGGATTCTTAACTATTGTTGCCCCTGCAACGTTCATGAAACACCCTGCATCATTTTCGGTGAACGCTATGTCTATGTGAGATCCACTTCCATAGCTATGCCCCATTGGGTCGTTCTTCACCCTCATAGGGTAATAGTGGTTTACGACCCCAACATGGATTTCTCCAGCAAGAACGGCTTCAGTTACATTACTCTCTTTTGTATAATCTTTAACCCCTGCAGATTTCATATCTTCTAGCCATCGCAATGTTTTTTTCCGCCCATGTAAATACCGCATACATGTGACGAAATCGGTATGGGAACCATATGTTGGGGCCCACCCAATTTTACCTTGAATCTCAGCCACTTTAGGAAGCTCAAAAATACTTTTTGGAATTATTGATGCATCTTTTATTTCGTTTGTGTTATACACGATGCAACGAAGTCTTCCAGATGTTCCAATCCAGTGACCTTGCGGATCGACATAACCTTCTCGACCTGCTTCGATTACATCGGAATTAACAGGGACTGTCATGCCCTCGTTTTTCAATAGACCTAATCCCCCCGTACTTACTGTGTAGAATATATCTGCAGGTGTGTTTTCCCCTTCTACACGTATCTGATTCGCCAAGGCTGTAGACTTGTCATATCGAATACCTAAGTCAAGATTGGGATATCTGTCTTGTATCATTACAAATAAATCCCCAACTAGTGATTCTTTCCTACCAGAATATATAGTCAAACTACCCTCAAGTGGAGGGAGTGCATCCATGGACACTCCTGCAGAACTTGAATGCGCAGTTATTTTTTCCTCTGTGACAGGTGCAGCCGCACTAGTGCACCCGGCAACAGAGATCAACCCAAAGGACCCTGTTGCAGCTAGTAGATGCCTTCTGGATATGCTTTTTAAACTCATCAATAGGAATGATTTGTTGATCCATATAAACCTATTGCATTTAATTTGATTCAATACTTAATCATCAATGTTTAATGATATATTAAT
>CAWVSO010000076.1:0-5093 GCA_963932585.1 uncultured euryarchaeote | reverse complement strand
GAGATCCAAAACCTGGAAAACCAGGGCGTGTAAATTCGTTCTATTCAGAAGGTGCGATTGCAATACAGATAATGATTAATGAACTGACAGGTGAAGTAAAAATAGCCAATATTTTGGCCATTTTTGATGTTGGAAAGGCCATCAACCCGAAACTAGTTGAAGAGCAAATTGTAGGCGCCATTAGTATGGGAATTGCAGGATCTCTTTATGAAAAGGTAGTGTATGATGAGAAAACCGGGAGAACGATTAATGCAAACTATTCTGACTATAAGATTCCAACAATACATGAACATCCAATGGATATTAAAATTATAGTCTTAGAAGAACCAGTTGCTGATGGCCCATATGGTGCAAAAGGTATTGGAGAGGTTCCAATAGTTGCCATAGCGCCAGCTATTGCGAATGCAATTCATGATGCCATAGGTAAAAGAATTCGAAATATACCTATTACGCCAGAGGACATATGGTCAGTTATTAATTCTAATGGAGAAAAATAAATTATGAAGCCACTTGAAAATATACGAGTAGTTAGTCTAGGACAGTACATGAGCGCACCTTATTGCACTATGTTGTTGGCAGACATGGGTGCGGAAGTGATTAAAGTCGAGAGACCAGGGAAAGGAGATCCAAGAAGGAATATACCACCATATCCCAAGACAGATGAAGAGAACCCAACAGGAGGTGGGTTTATGGCATACAACAGAAATAAGAAAAGTATAGTCATAGATTTGAGATCTGAGAAAGGAAAAGAGATCTATAAAAAAATAGTAGAAAAATCAGATATAGTTGTGGAGAATATGCGCCCGGGTTCAACGGATAGATTGGGAATCGGGTATCAAGACCTAAAGAAAGTTAATCCCAGAATAATTTATTCTGCTATATCAGGTTTTGGTCAGTTAGAAGGCTATAGAGGTCCAAATACTGAAAGACCAACATTCGACATAGTAGTGGAGGCGATGAGTGGGATAATGGCACAAGTTGGTTTTGAGGACCGCGCACCCCAGTGGACTGTTTATGGATTGGCAGATTTATATTCAGGTTTGGTTGCTGCATATAGTACTATGTTGGCCCTGTTTATGAGAGAGAAAACTGGAGAAGGTCAATTTGTAGATACTGCGATGTATGATGCAATGTTATCTTTGAATGAAAGGATGGTCATGTTGCATTCGTTTACAGGAGAAATGCAGCCTAGAGGTAGATTAAGGCACCAAGGTCCAAGAGCAGCTTTTAAAACAGAAGATGGTTATGTCGCGGTGAACGTGCCAGATAATGTTATTTGGGAAAGATTATGCAAAGTAATTGGAAGAGAAGATTTGGTTGCAGATGAACGCACCTCAAGTGGGCCTAAGAGGGCAGAGAATGATTTATTTGTTAGAGAGGTAGTTGAAGAATGGTTATCTGATAAAAAACTAGACATTGTTGTGGACATATTGAATACTAGTGGAGTTCCTGCAGGTCCTGTCAAGATGGCTGAGGACATATTCAAAGACCCTCAAGTTGAAGCCAGAAAAATGCTGTTAGAGATAGAAGATCCAGATTATGGAAAATATATTTTTGCTAAGACTCCAATGAGACTCTCGGGAGTGGATGAAGTTGAAAAAGTACCAGCACCTAGGCTTGGAGAACATACAGAAGAAATACTTTTGGAGTTATTGTGCATGAATCGGGAAGAAGTTGATAATTTAATAGAAGAAAAAATAGTAAGTAGGAAGGAATAAAAAATTCGAAAGAATTGGTCCGATGGTTTTATGATAGTGTATGAGAACGGAGACTCATGGGTCGAATAGAATTTAAGAATCAAAAAGATTTACCAGAAGATTATCAATATTTGATGGGAAAGGATGTGCTAGGAGAAAGGAATATATTTCGTGCGATGGGAAATAATCCTCCGATCCTTAAATCATACATGTTGTATGGGTCAACACTGTGGAAAGAATGTGGTTTGTCTGCGAAGAATAGAGAACTCGTGATATTTGCTATTGCTCGAGAATTAAGTTCGGAATATGAATGGCAACAACATTATGACATAGGGCAGAAAGCAGGAGTTAGTGTTGAAGAAATGAATATCATAGGAAGTGGTAAATTAGAACTATTAGATGAAAAAATAAGAGTAGTTTTAGAATATGCTCAGGCTTTTGTTAAAGGCGAAGTGACAGGAGAGGTTCATCAAAAACTAAAAGAAAATTATAATGATAAAGAAATAGTGGGCATTGCTATGCTGTCGAGTCACTATTTAGCCACTGCTAGAATGTTATTTGCATTAGAAGTTCCATTGGAGAGTGATTTTGTGGGATGGGAACCAAAATAGATTTTAGTTTGGGAGAAACTTTTATCCCATTCCTGGCCAAGCTACAATTCTGCAAGGACTAGATTCTACATCAATCATGCGCCATGGGAAACACCCAAGTAGAACGCGTTGATTCAATAGTTTCTCAATGTCCCCGCCTAGGTTTTCTGCATGTATCATTCCACCAGGGAATAATTTATTGTGCATGATATGATATGTTTCTTCAGGGAATAAGGTATCTAAATTACCTAGTTTCTTTTCTGCTAGTTTTGCTATGTCTGGACGATGAAAACGAATAGCCCCGTTCATGGGATGGTCCATACTGCCATTATCGATAGCAAGCCATTTAAATTCCATTTCAAGGCACCAATCCGCAAATTCTAGATCAGGCCCAGGATGTTTTAAGAAATACCGTTCCTCGTCCCCATCAGGTTGATTGTATGCAAAACGATGGTAACCCGTGTGGACAACCAATGCATCTCCTTTTTTTATCTCCACGTCTTGGGCCAAGAGATCATCTTTTGTATAGACAGAATAATCTTCTACTCTATCGGAAATGTCAACTATTACACCTTTCGTGACTAATTTATCAAGAGGTTCTTCACCTATTGCTATACCATTAGTAACAAAATGCCGTTGTCCATCAAGGTGCGTGCCGCAATGGTTTGGTATTTCGAGCATTTGTGCATTGACTTTGTCATCTTTGAGACGTTTTATATAGTAGGTTTTTGCATTAGGATATCCAGGCCAAGAGGGACAGTTATCATCCCACGGTTGGGTCAAATCATAAATTTGCATAGTTACGACAACAAATCACATCGGAGAATAAATAAGACCTGTCATTGAAATCGAATAGAATTAGTTTGTGAAAGGTACAGAGGAATAGTTTGGGGCTTCGTCTGTGATGACTACATCGTGGGGGTGGCCTTCTCGGTAGCCTGCATATGAAATTTGAATGAATTGGGCACGTTTTTTAAATTCAGATAGATTCGCAGCTCCAACATACCCTAATCCTGCATGGATTCCACCAATCAATTGGGTTAATTCGGTTTCGAGAGAACCTTTGTAAGGAGTTGCTGCTTCTATTCCTTCTGGGACATATTCAGAATCTTTTGTGGGATTCCCCTTTAGATATCTATCTGAGCTGCCAGATTTCATGGCCCCTATACTGCCCATTCCACGATATTGTTTGTATCTTTTTCCGTTTAATGTTACAAGCCGGCCAGGAGATTCGTCTGTTCCGGCAATATAAGAACCTAACATGACAGCGTCTGCACCAGATGCTATTGCTTTTGTTGCATCTCCTGAATATCGAATCCCACCGTCTGCGATTATAGGAATGTCATGTATAGATGCTATATCCGCTACATCAGAAATTGCAGTGAGTTGAGGAACCCCAACTCCGGTAACAACTCTAGTGGTGCAAATGGAACCAGGACCTATTCCAACTTTTAATCCATCAGCGAATGTTGATAGGTCTTCGGCAGCATCTCGAGTGCCTATATTCCCCACTACTACGTCGATATTTACTTTTTTGGTTATGTTATGAGCACTTTCTATTACAGACTCATTGTGAGCGTGTGCACAGTCAATGAAAAGTATGTCTGCACCGGCATCTTGTGCTGCCAAAGCACGTGGTTCGTCGAATGGCCCGATTGCAACCCCTACTTGGAGCAAACCTTTTTTATCCCGGCTTGCAGACTCGTATTCTCTGCTTTGAAGAATCCCTTGCATTGTTACTAGACCGACTAGATGGTCTTTTGAATCAACAATAGGGACTCGTTCTATTTTATTCTCATACATAAGATTAAGCGCATCTCTTGAAGTGATATCTTTAGAAGCAGTGATTACTTTTTTAGTCATTGCCGATCGAACATTATCGTCTTCGCCGAAGCGTAAAAATGGACGGATATCAGTCCCAGATATTATTCCTAGAACTCTATCAGATTCATCTACCACGGGTGCACCGCTGACCCCGAATTTCATCATTGCTTCATCTGTTTCTTTTACAGAAGAATTTGGATGTGCAGTGAAGACATCTTCGCGGCGTATTATAAGTTCTTCAGCACGTTTTACGCATTGAATTTGAAAAACCATTTGTTCGATTGTCATATTTCTATGAATAACGCCTAGGCCACCAAATTGAGCCATTGAAACTGCCATGATTGATTCGGTTACTGTATCCATTGCAGCCGATAGAACAGGGATATTCAATTCTATGTTCTTAGAAATTCTAGTCTTGAGAGAAGCAGTTCCAGGTTCAACATTGCTTTTCATGGGCCGTAAAAGAACGTCGTCGAATGTCAAGCCCAATGAAGAAGGTAGTTTTGATGAAAAAGAATAGTTAGGATCTATACCCATATTGAACAGAGGGGCCCTTAATAAAAAAGAGTTACTAGAAAGAACTAGTTTAAGAAGAATGATTATTTGGGTTTATACATAGTCTGTTTACAAAAACAATAAATAGGGATGGGATAGTTATTTGATGTGATCAAGGGGATGTGGCCTAGCCCGGAAAGGCGGCTGGCTCCAAAGGTAACAATGCCCGGTAAAGAAAACCAGATAATCTGAACAGATGATTGATCACTCTCTGTTATGACAGACCTCTGGAGGACCGAGGCATTACCGGAGAGACCAGCCGATCGGGGGTTCAAATCCCTCCGTCCCCATTATAGAATGAGTGTAAAAACCCTCAATTAAATTACTGTAAAGTAGTGAAATTTCCGGGTATTTTTACACAGAGAGATTCTTGTCCCGTACACCCATATAATAAGAATAGAAACCCAACTATCGTGCAAAAAAATGG
>CAWVSO010000075.1:0-5116 GCA_963932585.1 uncultured euryarchaeote | reverse complement strand
TAAATGCGCTCTAGCCTGCGGACCAACTCCAAGAATTCCCAATTCAGAACTATCTTTTCTGGCTAGATATTTCGCAGCTATTGCACTTGTAGCGGCAACTCTATAACTTTGAACAAGTCCATCTGGAAATATAGATAAAAGTTCTCCAGTTTCTGTACTAAAAAGCAAAACTAATCCTGTATGCCGGCCATTTTTGTTTGGGATTTTACTTTTTGTCCTCCTGCCATCAAATGTTTTCCAAGACAATATGTTGGAATTAATCCTAACTGCACCTACTCCTAGTTCTGGTATTGTCCCACTCATAGTTTTCAATAGGTGACTCATCGAATCCACACCTTCACCCGATACAGTCAATGGGGTCAAAATATCCTCTCTAGTGCCTGTCGCAGCCAAACCCTTTCCAAACTCAATAAACATATCTTCAATAGCAGAAATAACATCTGTAACTTGGAAATTTTCCATGATGTCCTTTTCAGAGATAATTCGAGTCATATTTCACTTGCAATCCTTGTACCTATTTATCACTTTTCTCTCATTTTCAAAAATCCACTATTAATGGACGAAGTTAAGTCTATATGGGGTGGATATATTTTATGGAATCAATAGCTGCTATACTTGAAAAACCAACTAAAAATGGTAAATTTAGTGAATCAAAACCTGCTACTATTTGTAAAATCGAAGTTGAAGAGCCCACTGGAGAAGAAGTCCTTGTAGAAATTGTCGCAGGAAGCCTATGTCATACCGATGTCGCAATGGCTTTGGGAAACATAAATGAGCAATACCCTCTCGTAATGGGACACGAAGGCGCAGGAATAGTACGTCAAATCGGGGACGCTGTTACCACATTATCTCCTGGAGACCATGTAGTTCTTGGAAGGCCTGCATGTGGTATATGTGAATATTGCAGACAAGGTAGGTCCAATCTATGCGACGAAAGGCTAACATCTCGTCATGCAGGAACACTCCGCACCGGTGAACGTAGATTCTACCGAAACGGAGAAAAAATCTATCACTGCCATGGAGTCTCGTCTTTTACACAATTTACCAACGTAACTGAAGAAGTAGCAATTAAAATCAATGATAAACTTCCCCTAGATGAAGCAACTCTTTTAGGATGCGGCGTATTCACCGGTGCGGGGGCTGTGATGAATACCGCCAATATTGAAGCAGGATCCACTGTCGCAATATTCGGGGCCGGCGGTGTTGGATTAAGCGCCTTACAAGGCGCAGTTGTCCGAGGAGCTGTAACTATTATCGTGGTAGATATGATTTCAGAAAAACTCCAAGTAGCAAAAAATCTTGGCGCGACACATACCATCGATGCTAGCGAAGAAGACCCTGTAGACCGAATCAAACAAATAACTGATGGTCGCGGTGTAGACTATGCATTTGATGTTGTTGGAAACTCCCGAGTTGTTGAACAGGCAGTAGAATCTCTTCATTCTATGGGATCTGTAATCCTGGTGGGGACGACTCCTGCAAAAAAACATACGGTCAATCTCAATTTATACGACATGGTCGTACGAGAAAAATCTATAATTGGATCTTTTAATGGGTCTTATAATCTTCAAACAGCAATACCTATGTTGGCAGATCTAGTTGTAGCAGGGCGCATGTCATTAAAAGAAATGATTAGTGGTAAGCGTCCACTTTCTGAAATCAATGAGGCAATGGAGGCACTAGAAAGCGGTGGGACTGCAATTAGACAAGTAATACTCCCGCCAAAATAGCCATATACTTATAAAATTCCACGCCATATATTATTCAATGAAAGCCATTCACGATCTAGGAGGTGTACATGGATTTGGGCCAATTCCTACGGACTCTTCTATATTCCATGACAATTGGGAGCGAGAAATATTTGCTATATCTAAACTACTCCAATTACAAGGATTATGCAATGTAGACGAGAAACGCCATGCTGCAGAAAGAATACCTCCTTCTCGTTATCTTCAAATTAGTTATTTTGAGAAATGGATCGATTGTATTGAAATACTTTTGATAGAAAAAAACATCATAACAAGAGAAGATCTAGATTCTCATTATTCCTCTTCTCCTAAACACAATACCATACCTTCTGATACTGAACTATGTTTAGATCTGACTAAACGTGTCATAGAATCTTTTAAAAGTGACAAGTTAAAAAATGCTCCCTCCAAACCAACAAAATTTAAAGTGGGGGATACTGTCAGATTGAATTCAAATAATAAATTTGGACATTCAAGGTCACCTGCATATGCACAAAGATGCGATGGCGTAGTAGAAAAAATATTCGGCACGTTTCCTCTTCCAGATTCGACAGCACATGGTGAATTTTCAACAGAGCCTGTCTATAAAGTTAGATTTTCAGCAAAAGAACTTTGGGGCAACTCATATTCAGACACTATAGATTCGGTCACATTGGATTTGTTCGAGAGTTACTTGTCTTAATTTTTATCACACTAAACTCAACATTCAATGATTTTCTATCTCTCTGGAATTCTAGTTAGAATTTGGGCCACATCAAAAATATTATGGGTTTCAATAAAAAGAACTGCGGCTTCTCTCAAACTAACTGAAACTTCAATTTCTTCCCCGTGACATCTAGCATATAGTCCTAACCAACCATTCATGCTATTCTCTATATCTTGAAATTGTTTTGGCGTTATTGGGATAATTTCATTTTTAGATCTGGCTTCTATATATAACAATATTGCAGGACCAACACCATTTTTAAGATACTCATTTCCATTTTCAATACCTCTTCTTTCCACCACACTTTTCGAAAAAAAATCTTTGTGGTCTTTATAGAATTTTTGGTTTAGATCTTCAACACTCTCTAAGAATTTCTCAATTCTTTCATCCGTATCTAAATTCGACACCTTTGTCCCCTCGTGGATGACTCCATTCAGTTTTAGCTACCACTGCACAAGTACCGCATTCAATACATGGCTGGGTGTCCAAACTAACTTGAATCTCTATCTCTCCATTCTCTCCTGTTATTTCTTCGGCACGATAACATCCTCCTCCAAAACCAACTGCACTAACTGGACAAGCTGTAACTGCTACCCCGCTGGATGCATATGAATTATCTATTAATTTTATATGTGGCCTTCCAATGTCTGTGTTGTATGCTATATTTCCAATTCTCTCAGCTAAACTTGGTGGTTTGACTAAATTATTCGATGTTATTATCTGTCCTAATTCTTCACCAATTATTGTTGGCAGCGTAACATATGGGGTTGCTGTATCGGGTATCATTGCAGATAACGAAGGTGCATTGTACAATCTTCCAATTTTGTCTCCCAACATCCGAATGCTCCCTCTCCCAATAGGGGATTTAAGTAGGCCATCTGCAATTGTAGTGGCAATTTTATTCTCTCCAACTTTCCTTACTATTTTGTAAGCTGGGGGTCGTAATTTATTCATCAATCCTGTTTGGCGAAGTTTCAATTCATATCTTTCGCCTGATAGCATAGGCGATCCCCTTTCACGCATTTCTACAAATGCTTCTGCTGCAAGAGCACCTGCTGTGACTGCATGGTTCATCCCTTTTATTATGGGCCCTTGAGCTTGCATTTGACCTGCTGCATCCCCCACAAGTAAAAGTTTACCACTATGTGGATTTGGATTGGCAGCTTTTTTAGAATCTGGTACCAACTTGGCAGAATATTCCAATTCACAATATTCCTCGCCCAACCATTGACCCAGCAACGGATGTGTCAACAAATTGTCCAATAAGTCTTGAGTCTCTGCTCTCTTTTCTACAAGGCTATCTAAGTGGAATACAGTTCCAATTGATAATGATTCTCTATTGGTGTATAAAAATCCGCCTCCTCTAACGCCGTCGAATAAATCTCCAGAAAATAAATGTGCAATCCCTTCATTTTTTTCTATATCAAATATTTCATCTACTTTCGGGAAGTCCACAACAACTTTAACGCCCTGAAACCACTCTTCTGGACGTTCCCAATTCATTAGACCAGCATCCCGGGCCAATTCCGAAGTAACTCCATCTGCAGCAATAATCACATCTGCAGTAATTGGGTCTATTTCATCGCATGTTACTCCTTCTATTTTTCCATCCCCATTGCGCAGAAGTCCATTTACATGTATTCCACTTATAAGGCCACCACCTGTCTCATTTGTCATCGAATTAATTTCTTGAGCAAGCCATGAATCCATTTTTCTTCGGAGAACCGAATCGCACCATTTGGTGTCGTATTCATGTAGATTTTTAAGATCAAAAGTAGCTACTTTATTTCCAGATATGCTATGAATTTTGTATTCTGTAACGGGCCTTTCAGTGGCTAGTTCTCTAAACCCTGGGAATAATTCATCAATAGTATATGGCGATGATTCTTCTGCATATATTAATCCGCCAGAAACATTTTTTGATCCTGGTTCAATTCCAGTTTCTAACACAACAGTTTCAATACCTTCTTTTGCTAGTTTCGCGGCAGCAGCAGCCCCGCCTGGGCCTGCTCCAACCACTATTGCTTCATAATGTTCGTAATCTTTCATTATTTTATTTCCCTCTTAACGAATTCCTCTAAATTTCCATTCATAGAACTCAATGATTCTATCATTTTTGGAATTACTTCAAATAAATCCCCGTTTATGAAATAATCTGCAAAATCTCTGATATCTGCGTTTTCATTTTCATTTATTGCTATCACAATTTCTGATTCTGTCATTCCAACTTTATGTTGAATAGCTCCTGATACGCCAGCTCCAATGTATAATTTTGGTTTTATCCATTGGCCAGTTTCTCCTATTTGCCTTTCTTCTTTTGCATATTGCTCTACTCTACTTTCAAACTTATAAGAAGACGTCACTATGCCTCTTGTTATGCCCAATGCGGCATTCTCAAACATACCAACCAATTCTAATCCCAATTCAATCCCTGCTGTAGGATTCTTTCCAATTCCTCTCCCCATACAAACTATAACTTCGTATTCTGAAAGATCTATTCCAGTTTCCACCTCTTCATTTCCAATAACTGAAACATTGAACCAACCCTTTTCAATCTTCATTTCATGTGAAATAAGCAATCCCTTGCGACAATCATCTGCTATTGGTATCGGGAAACTCCCTGGAATAACTGAAGCACCTTGTGGATGAAACTCCCTATGCG
>CAWVSO010000074.1:0-5209 GCA_963932585.1 uncultured euryarchaeote | reverse complement strand
CTGGTACTATGCAAATTTTATGTGGTCTGTGCGAGGTTTTTTAGATTTATTGATGGGGGGTGTGGGTCTTAGAAGGGGCCGTCAAAATCCAAATGACTTTTCTGTGGGCGATGCAGTAGATTGGTTTCGCGTAGAAAAATACGAAAAAAATAATATGGTGCGTTTTCGAGTTGAAATGAAAGTCCCCGGACGCGCATGGCTAGAGTTTAGGGTGGAACCTGAACAAGGTGGTTCGAGAATACACCAAATAGTTGAGTTCGACCCATGGGGTCTATTGGGGTTATTCTATTGGTATATATTATTAATACCACATAACTTTATATTCAATGGGATGCTCGATTCAATTACTAAAATTGCAGAAACCGTGTCGCAAAAACGAGAATGATCAACAGGGCATATTTTTGATTCATTCGTTTCCGACTTGCCATGTGATCAATGATTCCAAAACATAATTGACAATTAACCCTGTAGTTATACCAATTGTATTTGCCAAAATTAAATCAAATCCTCGGTAACCTGTGCTAATTTTTTCTATAACTATCACCATAACCAAAGTCGCTACAATAACTCCGATAGACCGGACAAAATTTGATTTCATAAACCGAATTAATATCTGGTATTTGTCTCCCGATCGCACTCTAGAAAACGTCCAGTTTTCATTCAATAAAAACATGAATATAATTGCAAGTTCTGCCCCTATTAATTTGGAATGTATCAATGGAAAACTCATTGAAATAGCTAGAAAATTTAATACGCTATTGTCTATCACCGCACCCAAAACTCCCACCATTGTGAATTTTGAGAATTTAACAACTGAAAATATAGATCCAAATTTTCCTAATTTTATTATCATCATTTTTATTCCTATTTCTCTATTTTAAGTTTTCGACGAGCATCTACCATCGCCAAAACCAATTCGATCATCGTTGGAATAACACTAACAGTTGAACCTGGGTAATCTTTCCAGGTTATGGGGATTTCTACAATTTTATTTTGACCCATAGATACTAATGATATTATTTCAATATCCCATGCAAATTTTTCTTGTCGAACATACTTTTTTATTTTGTCCCATGTTTTTTTATCTATTGCTTTGACTCCGCATTGATAATCATATAATTTTATCTTTAAACATTTCTTGGCCAAAATTGAAAATCCATCACCTAACACTTTTCGTATTTTTTTCTGGTGAGATTCTATATTCGAATCTGGGTGTCTTCTAGAACCTACTGATAAATTTGCTTCCGAATTAACAATTGGGGTGCAAACATCAATCACAGATGTTACTGGGACGCTCCCATCTGCATCAACAAAAACCAAAACTTCTTCTTCGAGTTTATTAAATCCTCTTGTTATAGCAGCACCCTTTCCCATTCTTGTAGGTGACCATTCAATTTTTGCAGATGTTCTATCCAATCTTTTTAAATCTTCATCTTCCGGGGCATCAATCTCTATTAAAATCGTTCTAGGTCGAAGTTTTTTTTCTAATTCTTTAATATATGTTTCTAGTCTATCTATATCGGGTTTGTATGCGGGAATTACAACTCCAATAGATTTATTCATTAAGTTAACTTAGATGCGAAACTATATTCAACTTTTGCACCTTATCCTCATCAATGGAATATGGTATAATTTTTACTTGGTGGATCTTGATGCTTGTACTTTCAATACTTGGTTTACCTATTGTAACTTTTATTTTATCAAGATTACCCGATAAAGGAGTTTCAGTATCTTTGCCCTTTAGTTTATCAATTTTATTTTTCGTAGTTTACTGGGCTGGTCATCTGTCATTTGGGCTGTCAACTGCCATTTTAGGAATTTCAGTTTTATCCCTCATCTCTTTAATTATTTTTATAACAAAAAAACCTAAAATCCCTTACCATAGTTTCATAGAAGTATTTTCAGTGTTTACAATAGCATTTATTTTCATCGTATTCATAAGGTCTATAGATCCTTCGATTTACTCAATAGGCGGCGAAAAGTTTTTGGATTTTGGACTCTTACAATCTATCCTAAGAACTTCTATTTTGCCCCCTGAAGATATGTGGTTCGCAGGAGAACAAGTTAGATATTATTATGGCGGGCACCTTATAACTGCCACATTATCTCTGCTTTCTGGAATCTCTGCAAAATTTGCATATAATTTAGCATTGGCAAGTTTTTTTGGGGCACTTGTATCTAGTGTTTATGGTTTATCGGGGTCTATTTCAATACTCCATGGGCAATCCCAAAGACTCGCTGGATTTTTAGGCGCGTTAATAGTTGGAATTTCTTCCAATTTCGTGGTTCCTTTTTCAATTTTCCTCTGGATATTGCCATTTAATATATCCAATAAACTATCCACTTTTGTTTCGGGGGTTACTGACATAAGCTCATCTTATATTCTTTCACCTAACTCTTTCTTCTATTGGACTTCTAGCCGTGTCATACGCGGGACTATCAATGAATTCCCATTTTTCGCATGGTTAAATGGGGATCTCCATGCCCACATGATGAGCACCCCTTTCATGGTGCTGATACTTTCTGTATTGTTGGCTTATTCTCTGAGTCCTTCTAAAAATATTCTCGAAAGACGCTTGCTAATTCTGGGCGTTCTTCCATTTTTATCTGGCATGATCGCTGTAATAAATACTTGGAGTTACCCCACGGTATTCGGGATTACCTTCTTGACACTTTTATTATCTAAAGAAAATCCTCTTTCTCTCATTCCATTTTCAAATAGTTTTCAAACTAAACTAACACCTTTCAAAAAAGAATTATTTATCGTATTAATATCTTTGATAGTTTCTTCTATAGTCCTTCTTGTAGGTTCAATCACAGTTGCACCTTTCTTTGCCCATTCCGCATCGCTGCATACGATTTCATTTTTACCCACTCGAAGCGGACTCACAGAATTCCTATTAGTATATTTATTTTTTATATCTATTTTTGCCATATATCTATTCACTATTGCATCGATGGAGTCTAAAAATAGCTCTCGCATAATGCTAATCTCACTGCTAATTTTTATAGCTGGAATCTTATTTAATTTCCCCGTAATTTCAATATTATTGCCCTTATGTCTGATGTCTTATATCCTTCTAAAATACTTCAGTTCGAAAGTCAATTTTGAATTAATTCTCTTCCTCGCAGGTTCTTTTTTAATCATCCTAACTGAAATATTATTTATTCAAGAACAGGCAGGTCCTGGGAGGATGAACACCGTTTTTAAAATTTATATGCAAGTCTGGATATTTTTCTCAATTGGGGTTTCTATCTCAATAGTTCGTTTAACAAACGGGGATCTCCTAAAAAACATTTCAGAAAAAACACGGTTACCTAAAAAAGCTATAATTTTGATAGTATCTTTATTGATCCTATCCACAACAGTTTATTCTGGGTTTTCAATAAGTGAACAGGTATCGATCAATTCCCAATCAACTCTTGATGCAACCACTTATGCCCAAGTCACACACCCTGCAGAATGGGAATCTATATTATTTCTTCAAACTTTATCTGGATCTCCAAATATGGTCACCGTTCCCGGGTGCTGGTGCAATCATGTAAAAACAACCCGCCCTTATAGTTGGATCAATGCACCATCTAGTTTTACAGGAATTCCGACGGTCGCTGGGTGGTCCCATGAAGTAGGGTACCGGGGGGGCGATGTTTATTCTAAAAGAGTAGACGACGTTTATCAAATATACACAGGGTCATCTGAAACACGAAAAAATCTTCTCTTGTATTATGATGTTAAATACGTTTATTTAGGGCCAAATGAAAAGAGTCTGTACGGGGTATCTATTTTAGATGATGCTTATTTGAAAATTATATTTCAGAACGAAGAAATCATAATATATGAGTTTTTTGGATAACGTTCTCCATCACGCATTCATTTTTTTACTAGCATCTTTTACGGCTTCTATTATGCTATCGTACCCAGTACATCGGCAAATATTTTCGGAAAGAAATTCTCTTATGTCTTCACTAGATGGATCTGAATTCTGATCAAGCAATGCTTTAGATGCTATGAGCATCCCAGGTGTACAATAGCCACACTGAAATCCTTCATATTCTCGAAAAGAAGTTTGCAGGGGATGGAATTCACCGTGTGGATATGTATCCGCCAGACCTTCTATGGTGAGGACGCTTTTTCCATCTATGTTGACAGATAACTCTAAACATGAAGCTACTATCTTATTGTCTATCAAAACCGTGCAGCACCCACACACTCCCACTCCGCAGCCTTCTGTAGTCCCCATCAATCCAAGATTTTGTCTAAGAAATTCAACTAATGTGAGATTGGATGGGGTAGTTTCTGAATATTCTTCTCCATTCACAGTGAAATTTATTTCGTGAAATGTTGGTTCTATATAATTATTCATCCTAATGCCTCCTCTATCCCGCGTAAAACTTTATCTGGTGTGATGGGCAGGTCTGTAACTCTTGCCCCGCATGCATCTCGAATAGCATTTCCAATTGCAGGGGGGACCGTAACTGTATTTGATTCACCAACTCCCTTTGCACCATGAGGTCCATTAGGATCGTTAGACTCTATGACAATTATTACTGATTCTTTTGGGACATCTCCAATTGCGGGGACTTTGTAGTCTAATAATGATTTATTCACTTGTTGCCCGGATTCAAATACCATTTCTTCACTAAGTGTGTGGCCTAATGCTTGAACTGCAGCTCCTAAAATCTGACCTTTGCATCTCACGGGATCAATGGCTTTACCTGCATCTGCCGAATTAACCCATTTATCTACAGAATATTTTCCCGTTCGTGTATCTACTGAAACTTCTGCATATGTTGCCCCTGTCATCCAAAAAGCAGATTCATATCTATTTTCACCTCCCATTTTTGTTGAGAAATAACCCTTTCCAATCAATGTCCCGCCACCTCCGACAAAATGGGATGCAACAATGTCACCTATAGTATAGTTTTCTTCTCGGGTTTTAACAAAACCATCTTCAACAACCATTTCTGATTTTTCAATACCCAAATCAATAGATGCGAATTCAATTAATTGTTCTTTTAGCTCATCAACCGCATTTAAAATAGCATTACCTAAATGAAACGTTGATCTGCTGCTAGTGGTTGATGTATTGAACGGTGCACTATTGGTATTAGGTGTATTCACATTTACATATTCTATTCCTATTCCCAGGCCATCTGCGGTTATCTGAGCCAATGTTGTTATTATCCCTTGTCCAATTTCAGTCCCTCC
>CAWVSO010000073.1:0-5283 GCA_963932585.1 uncultured euryarchaeote | reverse complement strand
CACGATGAATACGGCATATCTGTTATCTGCGTTAGGATCGGTAATCTGAATGATGATGGTCCTCCAAAAAACTATTCCCGTGGACAATCAATGTGGCTCTCCAATCGCGACTGTGCACACCTTTTTGATCAGTGTATTAAATCTAACTATGGCTATGAAATAATCTATGGTATTTCGGATAACGACAGTAAATATTATTCCATTGAACGTGCTAGAGATGTTCTGGACTATAACCCTCTGGACAATTCTGCCGATCATATTTCTTAGGTGCTGGAACTGGTGAATTCTTAGGAATTTGACCTAAACATCGAACAGTTTCTCAATATCTTCAAATTTTTCTTTTTGGATTTCAATCCTTCTTTTTATTTGCTCATAGGCATTAACGCGAAAACTCTTTTCTCTAGCAAAAGCAATAATCAAGTTCTCTATTTTTCTTGATTCTCTATCTTTTGGATTTTCTCTAATATGTTCAATCGCTTTAACAATGATATCCTCTTCATAATCTGAAATCTCATCAGAAAGTACTCTTGCTACTATATATGTTGAATTTATATTTAAGTCTGAAATTTCTATTGTTTCCCCTTCATAGGTCATTTTTGGAATTTCTTTTTGAGAAAATGACTGCATGTTGTTCTCTATATTTTCTAAATAATTTTTAATACCGTTGATGTCAATTCCTTGATAATTTTGCGGAAATTTTTCTAGATATCTAAGGGAACTTTTAATTAAACCTTCCATCCCTTTCCAATTTCTATTCATGCCATGATATATTATGGCAGTGTACTGAATCAGTCCCTGTAAAAATAGTTTATCCTCATCTTTTTTATTAATCTTCAACCAATGCCTCTCCCATGCACCATGTGCTGCATGATACTCTCCACTATTGTATATGGCAATTCCAGCTTTAAGGTGAGTTTCTAATTCTTCATCACTTCTCATTTACTATCCACTTTCCTAAGCAATATTAAAGCCCATTCAAACCCTATGCGCCATCACAACATAAATAGCATGAAATTCAGCGTAGGCCACCTTCCAACAGGATCCATATCAGATTTTATATCTCTATCAAAGTCTTCTGAAGATTTGGGATATGACACTTTGTTTATTGCTGACCATGCAACTAAACAAAATCCATATGCAATGCTAAGTCTAGCTGCATCGAACACAACAAGAATTAATTTAGGAACTGGTGTAACAAATCCTTATTCTAGAAGTCCTCTTTTGACTGCATCTGCAATTTCAACTATTAATTCAATTTCCAATGGTCGGGCAATTCTAGGTCTTGGGGCGGGAGGACATGGGATTTCTAATTTTTCTTACAAAAAACAAAATCCAATATCCACTCTAAAGAACTCTGTAGAATTAATACGATCTTTATTAAATTCTCAAACCATATCTGATTCTGGAGAACCTTTCAACATAACAAATGCCAAATTAGATTTCAAATCATTAAATAAAATACCTATATATCTAGCCGGACGTGGGCCAAAATTGTTAGAACTTGCAGGGGCCATAGCAGATGGTGCTATAGCTGGGGCGGGTCTCACATCTGTAGATGCAATGGAATATGCCACCAATCGTGTAAAATTGGGTGCAAAATCTGCTGGAAGAAATTTCAAAGATATAGATCTAGTTTGCTGGTCTTTTCTCTCAATTTGTCATGATAGGGACGCTGCACTTGATGCAGTAGCACCTTTTACAGCCCAACTAGTCCAAGATGCAGTCCCGCGCAGTACACTAGAGTCATTTGGAATATCTGCCAAATCAATTGACTCTGTACTGAGTATAGAGGACATAAATTCACTGACTAAACTAGAACTCAGGAATAGAGTCCCCCGAGAAATCATTGAACTGTTTGCTATTGCTGGAACTCCCCAACAATGTCTAGATCATGTTTTAAAATTAAGCGATATAGGGATCTCTCATTTCTCTATACTTCCATTCAATAATTCAGAAAACACAGTTATAGATTCCATTGAATTATTTCATGATTATGTCATTCAAGAAATTCAATCATGAATGACATAAAATTCGGAATAGGGTACCCAACAGCCCGCGAGGGATTAAATTACCCAGTTCCTTTCTGCGGGGCATCCGATTTAATAACCATTTCATTAAAAGCAGAGTTACTCGGATTTGATTCCTTAGGGGGAAACGATCATATAGTCCCGGCAAATTACGTATCTGATGCTTGGGCAGATGCACCTAATTATTATGAATTATTCACGACTTTTTCCTATATCGCAGCCATAACTAAAACTATTCGCTTAAACACATCTGTCGCAGTTTTGCCCTTGAGAAATGTAGTCTGGTTAGCAAAACAAGCTGCAACTTTAGATCATTTGTCTGACGGTAGGCTTCTCTTCGGAGTCGGAGTTGGTGCGTATTTAGAAGAATTCTCTGCTTTAAATCCTAATATTTCCCTTCATCGTGGCAACTTAACAGATCATTCAATCAAGGCTCTAGTTTCTCTGTTCTCTGGTCACTCAAGCTATGATTCAGAATATGTAAAATTCGACAACTTGGATTTATACCCACGTCCAAAACAGAACCCATTTCCAATTTATATTGGTGGCAATCATGATAAATCATTAGAAAGGGCTGCTAAATGGGGCCATGGATGGCTACCAGCTGGTCTATCCCCTTTCAATCTCCAAAATAAACTAAACCTTCTTTCAGACTTAACCAATTCTTTCGGGCGTTCCATTTCAGATATAGATATAGCACCCCAATTCACTATGTGCGTGGCAAAAAACACTAAATCTGCACAAAAAAAATTCATGCAGTCTCATCAGTATTCTCATCTTTTATCTCTATCTAATTCCACTTTGAAAGGCATGGACAACGAAGAACTTATTAATGGAAATCTAATTGGAACCTCCGATGAAATAGTGGAAAAATTACAAACTTACATCGATATGGGGGTAACTCATTTTCCTGCAATAGTCCTCGCAGTAAACAATTTACAAGATTTCTATTCTGACATGGAATTAATTTCTAGCGAAATAATGGACTCATTTTAAACTCTGTCTTTTTAAACTCTAAACTCGTCTAAATACCATGGGAACTCGAAACTATTCAGTTGTAGATGTAGATGCTCATTTCTTTGAACCTCTCCATGATTTTGCAAATTATCTAGACGAGCCCTGGAAATCCAGATTTTCAGGTGCTACTAGGGGCAGATTCATACCTGGAAGTACCGGAGACCGGTGGGTTGGTGGGAGGATAATGAGAAATGTAACTTCTTATCCTCAAAATGATATGACACCTGAAGAAATACCTGCAGTAATGAAACACGTTGGACTTGACAAAATAATACTATTGCCAAATAAAATGCTTTCATTTGGAAAACTATCTAGCGATGAAATAGCCGTTCCACTTGCGAATGGGTATGTGGACTATATGCTCGATAAAGTGGTTAATCCCTCTGAAGGAATTTATACGTACGTTGTAGCGCCATTCCAAGATACAGAAGAATCTGTGGCTCTTATAGATCGGGTTGCAAACGAAAAAGGAATCGTTGGTCTCTGTTTGGTCACCGCAGGACCAGAACCCCCTCTTGGTGATAGGAGATACGATTTAATATATGAGGCATGTCAGGATAGAAATCTTCCTGTAGTATTCCATGCAGGTGGATCTAGTGTGGATAATTTCTTTATACGTGGGTATAGAAAATTTTTGGAAACTCACACTTTAGGATTCCTTTGGAATAACATGGCCCAAATAGTTAGTTTAGTTGTTCAAGGAGTCCCAGAAAAATACCCCGGGATTGACATAATATTCCAAGAATCTGGTGTTTTTTGGGTTCCTCTGATGATGCATCGCCTCGATGCGGAATATATGAAAAGACGATCTGAAGCCCCGTTATTGACAAAGAAACCTTCAAAATACATGCAGGAATTTTATTATGGCACCCAGCCCCTCGAATCCCCTGAAAACGAAGAGTCACTTGAACAAATTGTAAATATGATCGGTGGACCAGAACATCTCATGTATGCCTCAGATTATCCTCATTGGGATTATGACCGGCCTAGTGTTATAACTGACTTGAATTTTTTAACTGATGATCAAAAAAGTATGGTTCTTGGAAAAACCGCCGAGAAGGTGTTCGGTATATGAATTCAATATTAGTATGCTCAGAAAATGACCTGCCAACCGGGTCTAAAAAAGTGGTAAATTTTCAGGAAACACCTGTAGTAGTTTTAAATGTTAATGGCAGTTACTATGCTATAGAGGCCGTTTGTCCACATCAGCGTGGACCTCTTTCGCAGGGAGTAATCCTTCCCAAACTAGAAGCTTCATTCGTAGGGGCAGGCAAGCGTTTAGATGAATCTTTTTCTGAAACTAGTTTTACCATCTCATGCCCTTGGCATGGCTGGGAATTTGATCTCTCAACTGGGCATCATTGCGGCGATTCAGAAGTTTCTCTAAAAGTTTTCAATATAGTTGTAGAATCTGGAAATATCTATCTTAAAGAGAAATAAAATAGCATTTTATAAATATTTTTATATTAATATTTCAATAAATCTAGTTACTTGCGCCTTGAACTACCAATGCATCACTTTTAGCTATATTGACATCAACAATTTGTCCGATATTTAGGTTACTTTGGATAGACCTAGATTGGATAGTTGTGTCCCCAATCAAAATATCATAATAAACTGAAGCTCCTCTAAATATCCTGTGAGTAATTTTACCCTGATATTGATTAACTTCACTTGTTTTATTATACTTTTGAACTGTTCCCTTGGCTTCTTTTTTAGCAACTTCTATAGCTATTCTTTCTGGTCTGACAACCACTACGGGGTTATCTAAATTCGTGTCACCAGCATGTCTGCAAATCATTTGTAATTTCTGTGTCCCTTTTGTGATGTTCACCGACACAGATGATTTTGTTTTTGACTCAATTTCTGCGTTATATACATTTGCTTCTCCTATAAAATTGGCCACGAAAGGAGACGTAGGCGATTCATATAGCTGCTCTGGAGTTCCTTGTTGCATTTTAACGCCATCTTTCATAACACAAATGTCATCTGAAATCTCAAAAGCCTCTTCTTGATCATGTGTAACATAGACTGTAGTTACTTTAATCTCTTCTAAAATGTCCAATATACTTTGACGCATCCTCTTTCTCAACTGGAAATCCAAATTTGATAGTGGTTCATCCATCAGAAGTAATTTAGGTTCGTAAGAAATAGCCCGTGCAAAAGCAACACGTTGTTGCTGTCCTCCAGAAAGCTCAGATGGGTATCTATCTTCAACATTACCGCCTGCCAATCCCAC
>CAWVSO010000072.1:0-5367 GCA_963932585.1 uncultured euryarchaeote | reverse complement strand
TTGTAATTTTTCTTCCACAGTTCCATTAGATTCAACTCTTATAGTCAATTTAGTTCTCCTCACCGAGTTTCCTTCATTCATAATCGTAGTTTCAACTAATAATTTGCCATCTTTGGTTACATTCGTATCAAAAGTGTCTACTCTGAGCAGTTTAGGGGATTTTCTATCTGCAATTGGGGGCCCTCTGATGCCTCCATCTCTATCTCCCTCTACACATCCACTCAAAATCACGAAAGGTACTATTGATCCTAAAATAAACTCACGTCTTTTCATCTATATCCTCGAAACGTCGCCATACTAAATTAAGTTTAGGGGTGCCATGACCTATCCAATAGTGACTCTATTGAAAAATATCTTATTTTTCCAATTCAATTTTATTTAATCCCATATATTTATACTCCCGCAAGGATTCATAACCAAATAATGGGTTCTAACAAAGTCGATAAAATAAATGATCCTCCCGAGGAAGAAATATCACCTGAAAGTGACATTTTAGATCAAGATTCAGAACTAGAATTTTTATCTATGTCGATAAATGAATTATTTGAAAAAACATCTAACTCATCTGAAACTTCTATTTCTATTCCTTTATCTAATTCACAAAAATTAGATGCAATTTCATTCTCTATAGATGACTCAAATAACAATATGTTGGAGCTAGATTCTATGGTTAAGCGTGCACATGCTGACCATCAAAATTATAAAAAAAGAAAAGAATCTCAGATTGAACTTAACAAAAAAAGAGTGGTAGAATCAATTCTAGTCAAATTATTTGATTTACGAGATAGTCTTAATATTCTACTAGATCAAAACCAAGATGAATCCAATTTATCTGGGATCAATGCAATCATATCCAACTTAGATTCTATTCTTTTTTCGGAAAATATCTCTCTTATCATACCTGAAATAGGCGGCGGAATAGATCCAAATCTCCATGAAGTTTTGTCTCATACACAGGGCATTCAAAACCCAGACACAATTGAATCAATCATTAGAGTAGGGTATATGTCAGAGGCAAAAATACTCCGGCCAGCTCAAGTAATTGTTAGCTCTGGGGGATCTGACAAATAATATATGAATTCCATATATGTTCAACCAAACCAATTTTTTATTTTCAACCAGGCAGTAATTTTTCCCCACTATCCATCCAGACTATTCTTAGTTCTCTTACCGAAAGTCTTATTTAGAACCTTAACTCCATAAGATAGTGAATAATTAATAGAGTTAACCATGGTAAGTAGTAAAATTATTGGTATTGATTTGGGGACTACCAATTCAGCATTCGCAGTGATGGAATCTGGTGATCCTGAAATTATAGTAAATTCTGAAGGTGATCGAACCACACCTTCTATTGTCTCATTCACTTCCAACGGCGAGAGGCTCGTTGGCCGTCCTGCAAAAAATCAAGCCATTCAAAATCCCGCAAACACAATTCGATCTATAAAACGTCATATGGGGGATGGTAAATTTTCAGTCCCTATTGATGGAAAAAAATATTCTCCCGAACAACTATCTGCTATTATTCTTCAAAAAATAAAACGAGATGCAGAAGATTACCTTGGGGAATCAATCGATAAAGCAGTCATAACAGTTCCTGCTTATTTTAACGATTCCCAACGGCAAGCAACAAAGAATGCTGGTGAAATAGCAGGTTTCAAAGTAGAAAGGATAATAAATGAACCAACAGCAGCAGCCATGTTCTATGGTCTTGATGACACTTCGGACAAAACAATCCTAGTTTTTGATTTAGGAGGCGGGACATTCGATGTTTCTGTACTCGAACTAGGTGGAGGGGTGTACGAAGTTCTGGCCACTAATGGAGATTCTAGCTTGGGGGGTGATGATTGGGATAGTGTCCTAATCGATCATTTATCCAAAGAATTCAAAAATTCTCATGGGGTGGATTTAAAAAAAGACCTCCAAGCACTACAAAGACTCAAAGATGCAGCAGAGTCTGCAAAAATAGAATTATCCAGCGCCCTGGAAACCACTATCAACCTTCCTTATATAACTGCAACTGATTCTGGTCCTCTTCACCTCGATCAGAAACTAACGCGTTCTTCATTTGAATCTCTCACGAAACATCTCCTCGAAAAAACAGTTTCACCAACAACGAAAGTATTGGACGATGCTGGATGTTCAGCAAACGACATAGATGAGGTCATCCTAGTTGGCGGGTCTACACGAATGATTCAGGTACAAGAAAAAGTTATTTCTCTAATTGGAAAGAAACCCCGAAAAAATATAAATCCAGATGAAGCCGTTGCACTTGGGGCAGCAGTACAAGGCGGAATTCTAGCAGGAGATATTCAAGATATAGTCTTACTTGATGTAACTCCACTTTCACTTGGAATAGAGGTTAAAGGTGGTCTATTCGAACGACTTATAATGCGTAATACTACTATCCCCACAGAAGAATCTAAAATCTTTTCAACCGCTGATAATAACCAACCAGGCGTCCACATAAAAGTCTTTCAAGGCGAGAGAGAAATTGCACCAGAGAACGAATTATTGGGTGATTTTCAGCTTTCTGGTATTCCACCCGCGCCAGCTGGAATACCTCAAGTAGAAGTAACTTTTAACATAGATGCAAATGGAATTGTTCACGTATCTGCTGAAGATAAAGGATCTGGGAATAAAGAATCCATTGTAATAGAAGGTGGTTCTGGACTTTCAGATGAAGATATTGAACGAATGAAGCAAGAAGCAGAAGATCATGCAGAAGAAGATACTGAAAGGCGCAAACTTATAGAATCTAGAAATAGCGCCGAATCCACAATCAATCAAGCCAAAACTCTAATCAATGAAAACACTGAATATGTGGATGAAGAATTAAAAACCGAACTTGAATCTGCCATAGGTGAACTCGAGTTGGTTCTTGAAACTGAAGATGCATCCTTGGAAGATATTAACTCATCTTTAGAATCTTTATCCACAAAACTCCAAGAAATTGGAAAACGAATTTATGAACAAAAAGATTCTTCTTCTGAAAATGAATCCGACCCAACCCCTGGGGAAGATTTCATAGATGCAGATTTCGAAGACATAGAAGAGTAACTTTCCCTGATAGTTAAATAATACCTATTCTTACTTACACATATCCATGAGTGAAGATTTTTACGACATCTTAGGTGTGAAACGAGATGCAACAACTCATGAAATTAAAAAAGCTTATCGAAAAAAAGCAGCCAAACATCATCCCGATGTTTCATCTGCCAAGGACGCAGAAGAAACTTTCAAGAAAATAAAAAGAGCAAAAGAAGTTTTAACGGATTCTTCTTCGCGTGAAGCATACAATCAAATGGGCCATTCACAATTTGAACAAGCTCAAAAAAGAAGTGGCCCCGGCCCTCAAAATACTTCATTTCACACAACTGATTTCTCTGGCGGATTCGGCGGTATATTCGAAAATTTTTTCGGCAATCGTACCAGGTCTGCACCTGCACGCGGGAATGATCTTAAGACTAGGCTTGAAATCACTCTAGAAGATGCCTATTCCGGACTAACAAAAAAACTTAATATTCGCCGGCCAGAAAACTGTTCAACTTGCAAGGGATCTGGACATCCACCAGAAGCTAAACAAACAACTTGTTCAACTTGCAAGGGCTCTGGACAAATAGCTCAAACAAGTTCAACTATGTTTGGTCAATTCCAGCAAATTATAACTTGTCAAAACTGTGTTGGAGAGGGGACATTATATTCTAAAAAATGCCAACCTTGTCAAGGATCTGGTATAGTTTTAAATGAAGTTAAATTTCCTATTGACATCCCCGCTGGCATTCAAGATGGACAAACTCTTCGCTACCAGGGTGAGGGTGCAGCTAAAAAAAATGGTTTGAATGGGGATCTAAAAATAGTTATCACAGTACTTCCTCATAAATATCTTCAACGCGATAATTCAAATATATATTATTTGCATAACCTTCCTTTTGATCAGGCAGTTTTTGGAACTACAATTCAATGCTCTAAGGGTGGATTGATACCAACTTTAGGCGTCAATTCAAAACTAATTATTCCTCCTGGAACTCAAAGTGGGGCCAATTTCAAATTAAATGGGTGCGGAATGCCCAAGCCAGGGCGAAAGAATTCTTTTGGCGATCAAATAATAAAAATACAGATAATAACTCCGCACCCATCTGACCTTAGTAAAGAACAAAAACAATATCTCAAATTATTCAGCGGATCTAAAAAAGATCAAGATACTTCTCAAGGACTTTTAGATAAAATAAAAGGACTATAGTAACTCTATATCTGTACTCTTACAAACTCTTCCAAACTTAGACGCTACATTCTTCTCAGTTAATCTTTGCAATTCCATGTCATCTGTACTAGAACAATCTGACAGAAGAGTCACTCTATAACCGTGCTGAAATGCATCATACAATGTCGTAGCAACACATACATTTGTAGCGCACCCTGCAAACAAAACTTCTGATATCCCATTACTCCTAAGGTAGTCATCTATATCTGTATTATAAAAACCACTATATCTATGCTTAATAACTATTATATCTTCTTCCTGGACTTCCATTTCTGGTGCCAAATCTGACCCTCTAGTTCCTGGCATGCAAAATATTTTTCCAATTCTTTTATACTTTTCAGATAACGGTATAGAAGACGTTCTCTCACTGTGTATTGCTTTTACAAATATGGGCGTTCTTCCAGATTCTCGATATCTTCTAAGTAATTTTTTTGTTGATTCTAGTGCTTCTTGGTGAAACTCATTTTCAACAAAATCATCCAATTCTTCTGAATATGTCTTGCAGAAATCTAGTTGAAAGTCTACAACAACAAGCGCGGGATCTTTTATCATGTTCTTTTACATTCATCTTTAGAATGCCAATCTGATTATCTTTGTGGTAAAAACCACCTGCAAATACTTTTTGCATTTGGCACCCCATGTATCATCATGTACGCTAGAGAAGCTAAGAATCGCGATGAGCTTTGGCTTCTCGACCAGATAGAATCTCTTTCCATAGACGACGTAGCATTCAGATCTAGAGATTATGTTATTATATCTGATGAAAAAAACCATTCAAAGTTGGGATTCGGCAGAAAAAGAATCCATAAAGAACACGACGAATTAATTTTTTGTGAAATAACTAGTATTGGTATTCTGGATCTCTCCCAAACTGAAACTATACTTGTGTATTTATTCGACAGTTTGATCAAATCTGCAAAAAAAGATGGATTCAATTCCTCTTACTTTTTCGCAGAATCAAGTGATTATTTGTCTATTTTAGGTTTCAATCTTATACCCGAATCTGAATTGCCATCTTCTGTCAAAACACGCTTTAATGAAAAACAAAAAATGGTATCTGAAAAAGCTGTTCCTTTGTCACTTGAGTTTGATTCATTTAAAATACC
>CAWVSO010000071.1:0-5428 GCA_963932585.1 uncultured euryarchaeote | reverse complement strand
ACCAGTTCCTTCTACTGAACGGGCCGTACTAAGTGAGTAAAGAGATACATCTGAACTAACGATGTTGGCCTTGAATTCAGAGACGAGTTTTGACGCGATTTCTGAAGAACCGCCACCCCATGGTTTTAATGTCACACCGGGGACAGCTTCTTCGAATCCAGGTTTGATTGGATCAATCATGTCTGGCTCGTCCATGGCTCCGTATAAGAGACATGTACCTTCTGCTTGGGCTGCAGTTACTACTGCGGATGGGATTGTAATAGATCCTATCTGGAGCCCTGCAGACGCTGCTGGTGCGGGTGCTGATGCTTCTGGTTTCGATACGGCAGGAGCAGAGGAAGAACCTCCGCTACTACCACCACTGGAGCTTGCACAGCCGGCGATGCCTGCTGCGGCTGCAGTGGATGCTACTGCGAGGAATTTCCTTCTGGAACTCCCCTTGTTTATAATATTATCACCTGATGACATACGTCTACCAAGTAGGCCACTTAACTAATAAAGGTTCCTAATATTTTGACATGAGCTAACATACATCTTAAAAGTAACACCGTGCACCATTTGCTATATCTATATATCTCCACGCCAAAAAAATTAAGATCAGGACGAAACCGTTTTCACATCTATATATTTATCAAAAAAATTATGCATAAATGATCATGTGGTTACTTATTTAACCTCCTCTATATAAGTTTTTAATATCTAATGAATGTTACAGCAATTGACCATGTCAACATACGGATACCAATTTCCGGCGCCGATCAAGCTTTGGAATTTTACTCAAATGTTTTAGGATTTGAACCAGAACAATTCGACGAATTCAAAAATGGAACCCGGACTCTTTTTTCTTTCCGTCTTGGAGAAAACAACGTACTGCATATTCGACCATCTGCAGATTTTAAATCACCAAGCAACACTAACTATGACCATTTCGCATTGATTGTTGACATTCCTATATCTGATGTCAAAAAACATCTTTCAGATCTAGATATACCCATCCTCCGAGAAGGCAACCCATTAGGTGCAACCGGAAGAGGACCTGCAGTTTATGTAACAGATCCATTTGGTTATATAATCGAAATCAAACAATCTTCAAAACTTTCTTAATTTAATTATTCTCGAACCCTTCTTCAAATATAAAACACCCATTTCTCTGAACCACTTCACCATCAATTTCAATATATGAATCTTTAGACATGTCAGTTATCATATCTACATGAACTGAACTTTCATTTTTTATCTGCCCCCTTCCGACTGTGTCCTCATAAGCCATTCCAATTGCAATATGAATTGTATCTCCCATTTTTTCATCAAATAATATATTATTTGTAAACCGATCAATTCCTCTATTCATTCCAATTCCAAGTTCTCCCACATATCTGGCGCCCTCATCTGCATCTAAAATATCACTTAAGGTTTCTCTATTTTTATCTGCGTCGTGAGCTACCACCTTCCCATTTTTAAATTTAAGATACGAGTTTTCAATTCTTTTACCTTTGTACTGTAATGGTATGTCGAATTTCACTTCCCCTTCTACAGATCCAATCACAGGTGCAGTAAATACTTCGCCTCCTGGGAGGTTATGTTTTCCATAATCGTTAATTGGGATCATCCCACCAATCGACATGGTGATATCCGTAGTATTTCCACTAACAATTCTGACCTTGTCTCCTCCTTCAAGCAAACTCACTAATTTTTGCTGATGTTCTTTTTGAACATCCCAATCTCTTATCGTAGCGTCCCAAACAAAATTTTGATATTCTTCTGTACTCATTCCCGCTATTTGAGCATTTGAAGGGGCAGGATATTGGGTTAAACACCATCTTTTACTCAATCTTTCATCTCTCAGCGGTTTTCTGACTCTGTCAAACTCACTAATTTTTTTATGGTCGACATCTGCCATCTCTGAAACATTCTGATCTCCTCTAATGACTATGTAAACGTCCATTTCTTTAAAAAGAGCCAATTCGTGGGCCGGCATTTGAAACCCATCTCCGTTGTTTTTCACATAAGCCCTCATAAAACGAGATCCAGTTCTCCCTCTAATAACTAATGGATTAGATCCGATCTGAGCACAGTTTTCACACAACGCCACAACCAAATCATCAGCTATTGGGTCTGCATCGATAACAACATTATCTCCCTTTTTCATCTCAGTAGAATGCATAGAAATTATTTCTGCATGCTCTCTTATACGTGAATCCATGTATGTCATTCAACAGAACAAAGTAAACATTTTTCGATGCTGTTTGGGATATTCAAGCGATATGTTTCTATTTTTTTCTCCGATTTTCATTTAAACCCTGTTTAAATACCAATGCAGATTTTCTAATGATTAAATAAAAAGCAAAAAAAACCAAAACCAAACTAGCCATTAATCCAAAAATTATCCATTTCATTTTCAAGTCCTAATTTATCATATCAAAGTTTTTTCATACATAGAAAAGAAATCGCGCCGAGGGCACTTGCAACAGCTATTGTTGGAAATGCAAAAACAACACTTGTCTCATCCGAAACCAATCCAAAAAGAAACGGCCCCACAGCATTTCCCATGGCAGAACCTGTCAATGTCAAAGCAAACAATAGCCCTGAAAACTTTCTTTCAGCGTATGTTGATGTTAATGCATTCATTACAGGGACAGTAGTCCACATCATCGCTCCTATGAAGAAAAATAAACACAATAGAATTATTGGATTTGGTGGTATAAACCAAGCCAAACATAACAATAATCCAGTAGCTAAGAATGTCGCCGAACCAAGATTTCTTTTATCAAACTTATCTGCCAAAGGTCCTATTACAATAGTGGATACGCCTGCACCTACCAACATGACAAAAAACACTGTGTTAGCGAAACCCACCGCTTCTGAACTTTTCAAAAACACATAAGATGTAGTGAAAGTTCTCGCAGCTCCGATCTCAACACCCAACAAAAAATTAACAGTTACAAGTCCAATTACCCATTTCTCCCATGGAAAATCCTTCAACTGTTCTTTTATCCCCCTGTCATTCGATCCAATTTCATCTAAAACTCCAGTAATAATTTTTCTTGGTTCAATGAATTTAACATGAAATATTATTGCATATGCCACTCCGCCAATTGCAGAAGCTGCAAGTGCCATTCGCCACGATCCAGTTACCATAACAATTCCTCCAATCAATGCCGGTGCCAATGCAGTACCTACTGCACCACCCAATCCATGAAATCCCATCGCTTTACCAGCTGTTCTATCTCCTTCTAAATCTGAAACTGCAGACAATCCTGCAGGGTGGTACGTACTTCCTCCTATCCCTGCAATAACTTGTGATATCAACAGCGCCTGATATGTATCGGCCATACTAGCCATCAATGTCCCAAATGCCAACAAACCCAACCCCAAACTAAGCACGTATCTTTTCCCAATTTTATCTGCTATAATTCCTGCAGGAATTTGAAAAATTGCATAAACAACATAAAAAACCGTTACCAACCATCCAGCTTCAGCATAAGAAATATCAAACCCAATAACGATAAATGGTATGATGGGTGGCAGGGCAACAGAATAAAATTCATGCAATGCATGCGCAAGAGCAATAAAACTCATCTGCCTCGGGTGGGATAGCTGATAGATATTTTTCCATTTAATTCTCATCATTTGAATCTACCTACACTTTGTTCATCCATTATAGTTAACCATTGAAAATCTGTCATTTATTTCTTTTCTTAAAGTTCCAACGATGCCCATAACCTAATATATATTTTTAGATGCGTGTGCTATAATTCCCTATGAGAAAACCATTTACTATTAGAATTATGGCGCTTGAACCCATGAAGAAACACCTTCATAGTATGATAATTTCAGTTCCTGTTTTTGAGCCCAAATACTTTTATGTTCGGTCATTAAAACCAGAACCAAACGACGAAATACACACACCTGTATGAATTTTATCTGACATTTTCCATTTCTAACTAAGAAAAATTCTATCTTTTGATTTATATTTCTCTCTATCCCAAAACTCCAATACTTTAACAATACCTGTCGCATCTAAATTTTTTTCAAACCTTTCAAATCCATTTTTATGTCCTCTAGCAATTGTTATATGCGGAATGTAATCTTTACCTTCTAATCCCTCAACAACTCCAAAAACATTGATGAGTTTTTCGTGAATTTTTACTAGGTCTCTGCTTTCTATTTCGATATATAAAACTGGAGATGATCCTTTTGGAACCGAACTAAATATGTCTATGTCCCCAATTCTAATCTCAAACGGATCGGTTTTTTCTAGCAACAAACGCATTTCAGATTCAAAATTATCTCTCGAATTTATCTCTTGAAATCTTTTTATCACCAATGTGTGATCTTTATTAATATCTTCCCAACCATTCAACTCTGGACCGAATGAATGTATCATTTCGGTTATCTTTCTAGGAATCATTGCATTAAGACTCCACATAATTTCTTATTTCCTTTAGACCAACACACTTTATATAATATTACATTTAACCCATCTTTACAACATCAGATATATTATACGTTATCCCCTCATATATTAATCATGAATCGCGTGGCACTTGCTTTCTCAGGCGGTCTTGACACAACTGTCTGTGTTTCGCTTCTCAAAGAGGAGTATGGATACGACGATGTCATTGGCATAACCGTTAATGTTGGCCAGCCAAAGGATGAATTTGAACAGGCAATCGAAACTGCAAATGCCCTTTCACTAGAACTTCACATAATCGACGCAACAGAAGATTTTGCCGACCTATGTCTAGATTCTGTACGTGCCAATGCAACCTATCAAGGATATCCTCTAGGCACCGCACTAGCTAGACCAATCATTGCCAATTCTATTCTTGAAACGGCCCAACAAAACGATTGTAAAGCCTTGGCACACGGTTGCACTGGAAAAGGAAACGATCAACTTAGGTTTGAAGCAATTTGGCGTGGTTCAGATCTTAAAATTGCCGCGCCTATACGCGATCTAGGCTTAACAAGAGATTGGGAAATAAACTATGCAAAAGAGAATGATTTGCCAGTCAAGGCAGGAAATTCTGGAGTTTGGAGCATCGACACAAATCTCTGGTCTAGATCAATTGAAGGAGGGGAACTTGAAAATTCTAGCACTGTGCCTCCTAGTTCTATTTATGAATGGACCAATTCTCCTTCTTCGAACTCAAAATTAATTACTATAGATTTCATCGATGGATTCCCAGTTTCTGTCGACAACCAAAAATATTCTCCTGTAGATCTAATCAAGTATTTAAATGATTTGTGCGGACCATATGGTGTCGGCAGAACAGATATTATGGAGGATAGAATTCTCGGTCTTAAAGTCCGAGAAAATTATGAACATCCTGCCGCAACAGCTCTTTTGAATGCGCACTTGGCTCTAGAAGACCTAGTATTGACGAAAGCAGAACGCAAATTCAAAAAATTAGTTGACGATGCATGG
>CAWVSO010000070.1:0-5479 GCA_963932585.1 uncultured euryarchaeote | reverse complement strand
TACAACAAGCAAAAAAGAGGTGCGCTAATTGCAATAGCTACGAATGTAAGTATGGTGGCTTTATGGGTGTTCATCGTCGCACCGGGAGATATTCCGATGGAAATGGTTGCGATATATCTATCCACTTTTATTATTATGGTAGCAGGTCCAGTACTTCTATTCCCAGAAGAATATTCTTAAGAAATAGAGTATTTATCCACGGTTAAACATTGAAAACGCAGTAACAGCTATATATAACTCGATGGTTTTATTAGATTTCTTTCCGTCATAGAATCGATATGGAAACCCGTAGCAAGTGCAGATTAGAAGCTTCAGGAGAGAATCGGGCTTATAGCTTAGAAGCCTGAGGAGAGGATCGAACTCCCGACATATTCCTTACGAAGGAATCACTCTACCAACTGAGTTACACAGGCACACAGATGGTATTGGTTATCTGGGCGAGGTTTAACAGTTTCTAACGAATGCTGAGACAATACAATTTGAGGATTATTTAAAACAAGCCAGAATAAAGTGCCAAAAGGATTCCAACTAATACGCCTTTGATGAAACTTAACCATGCAACTTGATAATCATTTAAATTGATTACATCCATTAGTTTATGCATTAGATTTTTGTGCCAAGTGATAGGATTGAACATGATGCGTATTGTTGTTCTGTAGCTATAACTTTAAGGGTCATATGTGCGTAATTAGTGCATCGATGCATATGTTAGCTTGTGCTGGAGAATAAGAACGAATGAATTTTTTATTTAAGAACGTAATTTCGTAGTTTTTGTCTACGTTATTAAGTGCCTTTTGGCCCTCGGCGAAAGGGTCTGATGAATCAGATATATCATAATAATGAATCACACACCTATCGCTTGCAATTCCAAACGCCACATCTAAAAAATTATTTGCAGAGTGTGGCAAATTCATGATAATGCGGTCAGCCCAATTAAGATAGTTAGTAGAGAGTTTTCTAACATCACCAGATATAGCAGTTAGATTTGATCCAACATTGTTCCGATCAATATTTTTTAAAAGATAATCTATTGCGTCTTGGTTTATATCGGTCGCGATTACCTCTGCACCTTTGTTTGCAATCGGGATTGAAAATGGACCGATTCCAGAAAACATGTCAAATACTTTTTCTTTGGGGACTACCTGATCTACTATTCGTTTGCGTTCTGTTGCTAAACGGGGGGAAAAGTACACCTTGGACATATCTACAAAAAAATCAGAACCATGTTCTCTATGGAGAGTTTCGGTTGATGTCCCGAATAGTATATTCCATTTTCTAATACGGGTGTTTCCTTGAATTTCAGATGCCTTATTCATAATTGTTTTCGAAGGGACATCAGATGCCATTAAAGCAATAGTTGCAGAAGCGGCCCTATGCGGGTCAGGTTCATTTAATAATATTATATCGCCGATGCGTTCATATGTTATGTTAAAAGGAAGTAAGTCAGATGGAAGTGTCCTCACTTTTTTGGGAGAAAGTTCCATGCGCTCAATCTCCATGTTAATTGGAGGTTGTGAACTTTCTATGATGGGCATATACAGGTAACCCTCATGTTGAAGTATCTTATAACTGTGATTTAAAATTCCGAGCGAAATTAAGGTTTGTCGCGTGGATTCTCCATCTTTTGAGATTACTTTAACACATTTGCAATCCATGGTGGAAAAATGACGGTAAAAGCTAAACACTTTTTGCAAATGAATGGGTAGCACAAGATAATGGTTATCACTGAAATCCCTAACAGGTTGAGTGAATGCACTACATCACCCTACCTATTGCAGCATTCAAGTAATCCTGTTGAATGGCAACCTTGGAATTTAAAATCTATTGAGATGGCTAGAGAACTCGATAAACCGATGATGGTTTCCATAGGGTATTCTGCGTGCCATTGGTGTCACGTTATGAGAAAGGAATCGTTTGAAGACCCAGGTATCGCGTCTATCATGAATAGCAACTTTGTCTGCATCAAAGTGGATCGGGAAGAACATCCGGATGTCGATTCTTTTTTTATGAAAGCATGCCAGGCTTTGACTGGTGGGGGTGGTTGGCCTTTAAATGCATTTGTTGACCCTCATAATTTGAGACCATTTTACATAGGAACATATTTTCCAAAAGATCCAAGATTTGGATTGGTTTCATGGGATCAGATTCTACTTGCAATGGCAGATATATGGAATAACGATAGGCAAGAAATAGCATCGGGATCTGTGGAATTAATTAATCATTTAAGTGAAAATATAAATGAAAAACACAACTCAGTATTGAGAATTCAAGAAGTTGTTGAAATGGCAACAAAAAATTCAATCGAGTATTCTTTTTCTACATTTGATACGGAAAATGGAGGTTTCCATAAAGCACCTAAATTTCCACATCCAATGGAGCTTGAGTTCTTAATTAGAAATCGAACCGACGAGATTGACGTCATGATTGAAAGATCGCTAGAATCTATGGCAAATAGAGGATTGTTTGATCAAATAGGTGGTGGATGGCATCGTTATTGTGTGGATGAAAAATGGACAGTCCCACATTTTGAGAAAATGCTTTATGACAATGCCCTTTTATTGAAAGTGTATTCGCAGGCATTACGTGGGAAAATTGGTAATTTGAAAACTAAAAAACGGGTGATTGACCTAACTCTAGAATGGATTGTTCGTGAGATGTTAGATTCGAGAGGTGGCGCTTGGTCGACTATAGATGCAGATTCCATTGACTCAGAAGGGATCGAAAGTGAAGGGATTTTTTATTTGTGGACTCCCGAAGATGTGAAACTAATTCTCGATGTAAATGATTCAGAAATTGCATTTAATAAGTGGGGAATTGGAGAAATGGGGAATTTTGAAAATGGTGAAAAAAATGTCCTTTCATGGGTGGAAAATAGTTCTGTCCAGATTGAAAGTGAAGAAATAATTCGTAAAAAATTGCTAAATGAACGTTCGAAAAGAAAACACCCCCTGAAAGATGACAAAGTCATAACATCATGGAATGGTATGCTATTAGAATCGTGTTCTAGAATGGAAAATGAAAATGCAATTATTATTGGAGATTGTGTTTCTAAAGGGCTAATGGAGCGTTCTACTAAGAAAGATGGATCAGTTATACGTTCTTGGAGAAATGAAACTGACGGCGGGGCGGGTTTTCTCGAAGATTATGCTTGGGCAGCGTTAGGGCTACTTCACTGGGGAATACTGAGAGATGATGGGGAAAAAATAAAGCGCTCAATGAAAATTGCAGAGAAACTTATTGAAATGTTCGTTGATGAAAACGGAGGGTTTTGGTTTACATCCAAAGATCACGGGTATCTCCCCATACGTCAGCGGTCTGAAATGGATTCTGCAGTTCCAAGTTCGACTTCTATTGCTATCAGACTGTTTTCTACATTATGGAATATATTCCCCGATAATAAGAATTCAGATTTATGGATAAGATTATCTATGGAATCAATAGAAAGTATTGGCCCTTCACTAGAATTAAGTGGTTCAAATTATTGGGGGATGCTCAATTCTAGTGAATATTTGTTCAAGCCATGGTCGATATGGTTTTTTCACCACGATGGAGAAGAACCGGATTTTGTTTCCCGGTTACGTCAAGAAGCTAATGAAATGCAATTGGTTTTTTCAAGTGAGAATCCTATCGGGCAGAAAAATAGAGGAGATTCTAAATGGAAAGGATGGCTATGTAAAAATCTACATTGTGAAGAACCTACAAATAGAGAATCAGATATAATGTGGCCACCGATTAAGAAGATATGAATGAAGTTCACGAAGTTACTTTGATAGTGAAAAATATAGAAGAGTCAAAGGAATTTTATGAAAACATACTAGAATTAAAAAGAGTAAATAAACCAGGCAGTAGAGAAGAATTTGTTGCAGGTGGGTGTTCAATAGTATTGGAAGAAGATTTTAGTGAAGAAGTTTTTAAAGCATATAATTTAAGAAAACCTATGGGAAAAAGAGGAGATGGGTTGGTTCTAGAATTAAATGTTGATGACGTGGATAAGATATACAATTTAGCCAAAGAGGAAGGGATCGAAATATTAACTGCCCCAAAGTCTGCTTGGGGGAGATATCATTTTCTATTAGAAGATCCAGATGGGTATGTCATAGGGATTGGTAAAAACAGATAATCCTCATTTGAAGTGAGGTAAAACTTCATCGACAAAACGTTCCATTTGACCTATTTGATCGAATGCCCCAAAGCGCATGATGAATGTTTCGCACCCTATATCTGAAAACTTTTCAAGCCATTCTATTACATCATCTGCGGTGCCTATTGGACCCCATTCATTTAAATTATAATATTGAGTAGGGTAATATCGTTTAACATATTCCTTCATGTCAGTTTCTGCTTTATCTTTTGAATCGGCTATGTGTAGAGTTACTTGGTAAGATGGATGAATGCTTTTAGGATCACGCCCATTTTCTTTTGCGTGTTTTTTTATTGATTGCCACTGGTTTGCGTATTCATCGGGATGTTCCGCTCGACAACATGTCATCCACCCATCTCCGATCTCAACTATCCTTCTGATTGCAGGGCTATAGATCGCATCATTTCCGCGCGCACTAGGATTGCTTATAATCCACACAGGAGGATCTTCTTGAACTGGAGAATAAGGGACTTCTTCATTCCCAGTTTCAAAGGTTACATTTTCAAAATTGAAATGTTCACCCGAATAGTTAACTACCCCATCACGCCACAGCATTTTCATTACCTCTATTCCTTCTGTAAGAATAGAAGCCCTTTTTCGAGGGTCCAATCCAACTACATCGTATTGCAATTTTCCACGGGCATCATCTGCTGCGGCCATGCATGCCCCGAGTATCATTCTGCCTCCAGAAAACATATCTAGAGTTGCCCAAGCCTGTCCGAATTGAATGGGATTTCGCAGAGGCGTCACCATGCATGCAGTTCCTAATTTTACATGTTTTGTCCTATCTGCTATCACAGCTAGTGTCGCTATAGCATCTAGACGAGGTTTTTCCAGAAGACTATCTCCGACCCAGACAGAATCGAAGCCTAGATCTTCTGCCGTGGTCGCCATATTGAACATATCCGGTATAGTGTATTTTTTAGTGATCAGAGGTTCACGATTATTGACATTAAGACCAAAAGAGACCATGTGTTTATTTATTATTGGATATAAGTTAAATAAGAGCATATGAATCAGAAGAAACCTAATACATACCGTCCGATATGGAAAAGTGAGTTTAAGTTGCCAGAAAAATACAGAATGGCAGCTTATATCATAATAAATGTAGAATATTTTGAATATGCCACAGCATACCCTGCAGACCCTAGTGATATCGTGCCTAATGTGTTAAATTATGGATGGCGAGATTATGGTACTAGAGTTGGTATTTGGAGAATATTTGATATATTGGATAAATATAAAATAAAACCTATGGTGGCGTTGAATTCTTCTATTTGCGAGAAAATGCCAGATGTGGTTGATGCCATTGTAGAAAGAGATATGGAAATAATATGT
>CAWVSO010000069.1:0-5619 GCA_963932585.1 uncultured euryarchaeote | reverse complement strand
CGCTGCAATAGGTAGCCAGGTCAATGGGTTAAAAAAAGGAGATCGTGTATTGGTGGATCCCCGAATAACTTGCGGGAAATGTTACTACTGTAATATCGGCGAAACAAATAGGTGCAAAGGTAAAGAACATGGAAATCTAGGGGAGGAGTATTGGGGGGGCTTAGCAGAATATGTCGTGGCTCCTGCAAAAAATGCAATACTCATGCCAGACCATGCTAGTTTTGAAGAATCTGCTGCACTGCCCATAGCATATGCAACTGCATGGAGAATGCTAGTTTCAAGGGCAAAACTGCAACCCGGCGAATCTGTTCTTATCATTGGGGCATCTGGCGGTCTAGGT
Organism: uncultured euryarchaeote; assembly: GCA_963932585.1. GTDB lineage: Archaea > Halobacteriota > Halobacteria > Halobacteriales > Hikarchaeaceae > Hikarchaeum. The sequence continues at coordinate 5,279 of CAWVSO010000069.1, read as the reverse complement.
ACTGCGGGAGTTCAAATAGCGAATTTAATGGGGGCAGAAGTCTATGCAGCAACTAGTACTGAAGAAAAAATGCAACTAGCCATGGAACGTGGGGCTCATCATGTCATTAACTACGTAGAAGAGGATTTTTCTCGTTCTATCTGGGGATTAACTAATAAAAAAGGAGTGGATGTTGTATTCGAACATGTTGGAAAAGAAACATGGGAAGGCAGCATTAGGTCTTTAGCAAATGGGGGTCGAATTGTAACTTGTGGGGCAACAACTGGCCACGAAGCAATAACTGACCTTCGTTATTTATTCAGCAGAGAAGAGTCAATTCTCGGAAGTAGAGGGTGGCAAAGAAAAGACCTAGAGCAACTAACATCGGTGGTTTGGCGCGGCGAACTAACTCCAATAATTGATCGTATATTGCCTCTTGAAAATGCTATCGAAGGACTCTCCGAAATGAAAAATAGAAACTTAACTGGGAAAGTAATAATCACTCCTTAATGAATCTCACAGAAATTACAAATTTAGGTGATTTATTCCAAAATTCTCTAAATTCTGAACCTACAAAAATAGCACTTATTGACGGTGAAACCGGGGTAAAAGTTTCATTCCAAGAACTGGATAAAAATATATCAAAAATAAGGTCGATTCTCAGCGATGAAGGTATCAGTAAAGGGGATCGTGTAGCTTTATTTTTCCCCAATGAACTTGAATTTTTATATGTTCTTTTTGCCACAATCCGTTCTGGTGCAGTTCCAGTTCTTATAAACGTAGAGCTCTCATCTGAACTTTGCACTTACATTGTAGAAGATTCTGGGGCGTCAATTATAATATCCAGTTCTCAAAAAAAAGTTTCAGACCGTGCATTTGAATCTGCACATTTGGATCAAATAAAAACACTAATTTTCACTGATATTCAGAAAATTAAATCAAAAGTTTCTATCAAAAACACGGATATATATGGTCTTACCGAATTGATGAAAAAATCCAAACCAATTAAAGGGTCTGTATCTGTCTCTCCCGGAGACCCTGCACTTCAACCTTATACTAGTGGGTCTACCGGAAAACCAAAAGGTGTTATTCTATCTCATGGTGGTTCTCTTTGGAATGTAAAAACAATTTGTGAATTTCACAAACTAAATCCTTTGGACCGTGCAATTGTTTCCGCCCCTATGTACCATAGCAATGCACTAAATGGTGCTATAAAACCAATGCTTTTAGTTGGTGGATCAACAGTTATTCTCAATGGCTTCAATTCTTCAAAAATGATTGAGTCAATAGAGAATTTTAAAGTTACCTATTTACGAGGGGTTCCTGCAATGTTTAAACTAATTGTAGAAGATAAAAAATCATTATCTTCTCATGACATATCTAGCATCAAATGGGCCGTTTCAGGAAGTTCAAGCTTACCTGAATCTCTAATAACTTCCTTTGAAGAAATATCCGGATCTTCTATGGGGATGGCATATGGACTCACAGAAGGTGGGCCTGTAGTCACATTATCCCCTAGATATGGGGATAATCGAATAGGGAGTTCTGGGATCCCTCTCCCTGGGGTGGACACAATTATAATCGATCCTCAGACAAAAAAACAACTCCCTGCCAATTCTATAGGGGAGTTATTAGTATCTAGTCCTGGTTTGGGGACTTATCACAATCTTCCCAATCAAGAAAAAACATCATTTGAAACTCTTCGCGGACATAGGTTTTTACACACAAAAGATCTAGCATATATCGACTTAGATGGATTCCATTATATAGTCGGTAGAATAGACGATATGATGATAGTTGGGGGGGAAAATGTTTATCCTGCAGAAGTAGAATCTTTACTATTAAAACATACTAAAATTAAAGATGTTTGTGTAGTCTCATTGCCCCATTCAATCAAAGGAGAGGCGCCCGTTGCGCTTATAGTTTCAGACCCTGTGACTGAAGAAGAAATAAAACAATTTGCTCTACTAAATGGCCCTGCATATTCTCATCCTAGGCGCATTTTATCCATTCCTAAAATGCCTCTATCTGGAACTGGTAAAATTGATAGAGTCAAAGCCAGAAAAATAGCATTAACTCATTTTCCAGATCCCTTGTAACATTCAAATTTTTATCGAATTTCACAAACTTATCTAATATTGTTTCTATAATCTCATAGACAGACCGAAGAAGCTTTCTTCAGTAATAGTTTGTTTTATTTATGGACCTATCAACTGCAGAAAATTTTCTTCGTAGTTCTCCATTTCATCAATTCTTAAACATTCAATTTCAACAATACAATTCTGGAAATGTCTGCTTAACTGTGCCTTTTCGTGAAGAATTTCTTGTAAATAAAGAAGCTAAAATAATACATGGGGGAATCATAGCTAGTATCTTGGATATTGCAGGACACTATGCCATTTTTTCATCCACCAGTTCAAAATCACCGACAATTGACCTCCGTGTGGATTATTTGTCCTCTGCAAAAGATTCTGACCTCATAGTTGAAGGAACTGCACTGAGAATCGGGTCTTCAATTGGTGTTGCAGAAATGAAACTTTATCAAGAAATAGGGGAATCTCAACATATTGTTGCTATCGGACGGGCAACATACAAAATAAATTAAATTTACTTCCAGACTATTCTGTGGGCCTCAGCACGAATTTTTTTCTTCTCTTTAGTGTGGTATTTCTGACTGTTTTTTATCTCCATTATTATTGAATATGATTGTGATATTTTCCCTCCTCTACTATTCACAAACGTCCTAATAAATTCAATACTATCGCAATTGTGAATGGAATATGATGTAGATCCTATTTTAGAAGCAGCTTCCAAAAATACCCTGTCTGCATTTCTATGTCTCCTCTGCGCACCAAAAGGGGGGTTCATTATCACAGTTACATCTGATTTATTTTCTACTTTTATTGGATTGTTCTTGATATCTCCCAGTATCCAATCTACAGGCATGTCTGTAGGTAGGATTCTACGATTTTTTTCAGCAATGAAAAGTGCATTTGGGTCAATATCGATCCCAATAACTTTCTTCGGGCCACGCAATAAAACGCCCAGTGCAAGCATCCCAGTCCCAGTCCCCAAATCAACTATAATTTGTTTTTTCAAGTCCCCGTTCATATCTGCTATATGGACAAGAGTGGCAGCAATATCTGCTGGTGTCATATACTGTTCATATTCTATTTTAGAGGTTTCAAAATCTTGAACCTTGGATAATTCCAATTCTAGTTCATCTCTATTCAATCTCATTTATCTTAGTTTCTCTATCTAAAACTTCAGTCTTCACCAAGTCCCATGGAATGTATCAAACGATAACGATTCTAATGGGTCTCTTCCTTTTGAAATCCAATACTCTTGTGGCGTTAACATGGGTTTTTTAAATCTAGGTCCGTCATCTGTTGTTATTCTTGGGCAACCTGTGTTGACAAATGCATCCAATTTAAAGTTCAACAAACGATCTGGTGTAATCTCATCAAGCGTGATCAAAAATGCATTTTCATTACTTTCAATTATTTCTTGTGCCAATTCCCATCTCCCCTGGCCAATTTTAGTACAATATATGATGCCCCATGTCACTGCACCCATGGATTTATGAATTGAAGCATACCGTTGTTTAATAAATTTATTTGGGTCTGCAATGGAAACTATGTTGTTAATTGGGTCTGCTATGACGACACGCTTATCTCTATGTACCATTGCAAGTCCCAATGGGTGGAATTTCCCCCCTCCTACGTACATAATCTGGTTGGCATCAACATCTGCAGAAGCATAGTTGCAACCCAAAACTTGCCCTTCATAAGTGAGTCTTTCATCTCCTCTTTTTGTACGAACTGTATATCCTTTTTCTTCTAGAAACTCTTTCATTTCTCCAAATTTATTATAATGCTGTGTCGTTGTTACAAGTCCTATGTTCGGCTCAATGTCAGCATTTTTCAATTCTTCTAGTGCAAGTTCCATTATCGGTTTAACTTCTACATTCGAATAAAGGGGGATATATACTATTTTATCAGAAGTCTTCATGGCACTATGTCCAAAATGGACAAATAAATCTGATCTTTTCAGTAGGTGCATATCCAGATCACAGGCACCATAACATGGTTGTCCTGATATGGCAATTAAAACCTCTTTTGAAACTTTTTCTTTCAATTCTTTAACTATTCTAGTACCTCTTCTTTTCAATCCTTCTGGAAACTGCAATCCTACCGTTTTGACATCTCGTGTTTTTATTATATCCACAAGTTTTTCGAGCTCATAATCCCATTCTCTCTCATATGTGAGCTCCATTTTAGTTTCTCCGTGATTTCTTCCATCTACACTCTGTTCTTCTTCCATTACATTTCTTATGTTTCTCAAATCCTTTAATACCGGCGCTTTCGTTTCCATCACTCACTCACCATGCAATTACTTTAATTTACCCGCATCCATCTATAAGGATAGTTATGGCAAAAAGTCTCCAAGATTTTCTAAATGAAGTCGAAGAAGAAGTACTTGAAATTTCTAGTGTTATTCGACCTGATAAATTCGAAGCAAGCGCGCTGCTTGAACATCTAGAAGAACGCGGAGAGTTTCCACTTGTTCATTTCACCAATCCTCTAGGCATAGATGGCATGGATACATCTCCTGGAAAAGTCACACTAGCTAGTAATGTATTCGCGGACCGAAAACGAATAGCACGTGCCTTAGGGCTGCCAAGAACTCAATATCGCATGGAGCCTGCACTCGAATATGCTCGCAGAGAGCGAGAACGTGTCATTCCAGAAATTATAAAACGGGAAGACGCTCCTGTAAAAGAAGTCAGTCACGTCGAAGTTTACGGAGAAGTTGACCTCCGAAGACTTCCTATTATGCATATAAATGAAATGGACCCTGCTCCTTATATTGACATGGCAAATATAATGCAAGCACCACCTGAAGATGTATCTGAATTTGGAAAAGAGTTTTACAATATAGCATTCTTGCGCACCCAATACAAGGGCCCTGCAAAACTTGGGATTCATATGTCGCCTCGGCATAACCATCGAATTGTTCAAAAAAATTGGGAAAACGATCGCACAACACGAGTTGTAATTGTCGCAGGACACCACCCCGCTTTTTATCTAGGTGCTTTGACCCTTGCCGCTTATGGCACTAATGAATATGAGGTTGCAGGTGGTATGATGCAAGAACCAGTTAGGTTAGTTCCTTCTGAAACTTGGGGATCTGATTTTATGGTCCCTGCAGATGCAGAAATAATCATAGAGGGTGAGATTCCTCCTCATGAAATTGAAGCAGAAGCCCCCTTTGGCGAATATCCTGGGTATTATGGACCT